>JAPPDQ010000365.1 GCA_028875495.1 Chloroflexota bacterium | reverse complement strand
ATCGGCGTCATGCTCGAAAGCAACCTCAACCCCGGCAGCCAGAAGATCAACGGCAGCTTGGAGTACGGGGTATCCATAACCGACCCCTGCATCGGCTGGCAGGAGACCGAAGACCTCATCGGCTGGGCCTACGACCAACTGGGAAACAACTCTCACTAATGTCCCGTATCGGAGACTCAACGAAGGAGCGAGTCTATGGAATCCCCTCTCCCGTCGTGGGAGAGGGCTAGGGTGAGGGTGCTCCCTTCCCCTCAACTGAGCACGAACGGCCAAATCAAACACCTGTGATACACTCCCACGACCCAATATGACCGACCAAGAGCCGCCAACAGAGACCGTGCCAAGCCCGCGACGCCTTAGCGTCCCCTGGGGCATCACCGACGCCATGATCGGTTTCGCCATCGTCGCTTGCGGCAGCTTGGCGTCTCTTCTGTTGTTGGGAAAAGTTCTTGGCTCGTTGGAAAGACAGACCGACGGGATAACCACGGTCGTCCTGTTCCTGCTCCAAGTCCTCATGGTTGTCACCGTCTGGCTCCTCGCCGTCAAGTGGCGCGGCGCAAGCCTGAACGATCTGGGCCTGGGCACGGGCGGAATCCGCTGGCCCAAGATCGTCGGATGGGCTGCCCTGGCGCTCGGCCTCAGTATCGTGGCCGGTCTTGTCTACCAACTCATCGTGACCGGCTTGGGCATAGAGTCGTTGGAGCCTTCCCCGGTGCCCGAACGGCTGCTTGGAGAGGGAGTCGTCAGAGCGTTCACCGTCGGCATTCTCGTCGTCGTCGGCCCCGCCGCCGAGGAGATATTCTTCCGCGGATTCCTATTGTCGGCTTTCGTGCAGGGCATCGGCGTGCTCCCCGGCCTGATCGTGGCTTCCGCGATATTCGCAATCGCCCACGGCGACCTCACCGTGCTCCTGCCCACCTTCGCTAGCGGTGCAGTTCTCTCATGGCTGTACCTTCGGACACGTTCGCTCTGGCCGGGCTTCCTTGCTCACGCGGGCCAAAACTCCTTAGCCGTGACATTTGCCGTATGACCGTCTCAAATCGACTAGACCAGACGCTCAGTACCGCCCGCGCCGAGGGAAGGACCGTACTTTCCCCGTACATCACCGTGGGTTTCCCTGACGTGCCCACCTCCGTTGACATCGCCGAGGCCATCCTGCAGAACGGCGGCGACCTGCTGGAAATCGGAGTCCCCTTCAGCGACCCCATGGCCGACGGCCCCACGGTGCAGAAGACTAGCTTCCACGCCCTGCAGCATGGCGTCACCGTCGAGACCTGCCTCGATGCCGTGCGACAGCTCCGGTCGAGGGGCGTCGAGTCTCCCCTCATGCTGATGGGCTACTACAATCCGTTCCTCAAGTACGGCCTCCGAGACCTCGTGCGAGACGCCGCTGCCGCTGGAGTCCAAGGACTGATAGTCCCTGATCTCCCGCCGGAGGAATCGTCCGACTTGGAATCCCTCTGCGCTGAGAACAATATCCACCAGATCCATTTTGTCGCCCTCACGAGCACCGACAGCCGCATCAAGTACATATGCGCCCGCGCAAGCGGCTTCATCTACTGCGTCGCCGTGCTGGGAGTCACCGGTGCCCGTCAAAGCATCCACGCTGGTGTAGCCGAGCTCGTCGGACGTGTAAAGCGCCATACCGACGTCCCGGTCATCCAGGGCTTCGGCGTCTCCAGCAAGGAGCACATCGACGCCATCGCGAACTACGCCGACGGTGCCATCGTCGCCAGCGCCATGTTCGACGCCATCGAACACGCCCCCGCCGACCGCAAAGTCCATGCCGCCGTCGACTTCGTAAAGGCACTCAAAGGCATTTCCTGAACAACCCAAGCAACTCACTACGAAATTCTTTCTACGAGCCATGGCAAAGATACGAGGTATACGCGGCGCAACCATCGCCGATGACAACACCCAGCAGTCCATCCTCGATGCGACCGTCGAGCTTTTGACGGCCTTGGTCGAGTCGAACGACGTCGATGTCGACGACATCGCGGCGGCGTACTTCACCACGACCCAGGACCTCAACGCCGAGTTCCCAGCCGCCGCCGCCCGACAGCTTGGATGGCAGTACGTCGCCCTTCTCTGCGCCCACGAGATGAAAGTGCCCAACGCCATGGATCGAGTCATCCGCGTAATGCTCCTCGTCAACACCGACAGGGAGGCCTCGGAAATCGAGTTCCAATACCTCCGAGGTTCCGACGCCCTGCGCAAGCGCGTCGTGGAAAGCTAGTGCCCTGTCCCAGAGACCTACTGAATAATCGGCCTATGGGAATCCCTCTCGCCCGACCGGCGAGGTCTCCCCTCTCCCGTCGTGGGAGAGGGCTAGAGCCTGCCCCGTACTCGATACAGGAGTGAGGGTAGTTCCCACGGAACACACATCTGCTTCATAGAACAAATTCCAGTAACGGGACTACAGACCGACGCGACGACCCACGCACTGGGGAGAATCGACATGAAAGACTGGGACCTGCAAACCCTCTTCGACCGAGGCATGCTCGATGACGCCAGCGTCCGCGATGAGCTCTTCAACGACATCGCCAACG
>JAPPDQ010000617.1 GCA_028875495.1 Chloroflexota bacterium | reverse complement strand
CCTGGGCTGGTCCGACCTGCGCGTCCTGAACAACGATGACGGGATCTCCTGGCAGGGCTTTGGCGTTCAGTTGAATGATGCGCGGAAAAAGCAGCGGGTTCAGGCTCAGCAAGATCGCCGATGGAATGTACTTCGGCATCTGCGTTGCCACGAACGCCGGCGAGGACTCGGTGGTCCGGAACCTGAAGGGCACGACGGTGTTCGCCCATCAGTACGACGCCGCACGAAAGGCCGTATTCTAGGCTGGCGGCGTCATCAAGTGCTATAGCGACCCAGTCCAATGCGTAGCGCCCGATATCACTCCCATCTCCACGGAGGAACGCCAAGCCATCGGCAGGAAAAACCGAACCCAAACGGCCGGACAATGACCTCGAGCTCGGCGCGGCATCCTACACAACGCATCATACGAGCTGGCCCTCTCTCAGGACCGAGTCACGCGCCCCAGGCCAGGGGACGGCGCGACAGCGGAGACGAGAACAGGATCCGACAAACCCAAGTCTGTACGTTGTCCGCCTCCAACGTCCTTACCGCGGTCCTTGTTCCAGTGCGCTCGTGTCGGATACTGTCAATGCTGTGAACCCGATGGCTGCACACTTTGGCCAATCGGGGAACGGAGAATTCGGTCAATAATGCAAGCGAAGTTGTTCAGCACAGGATTTGGCGGCTTGCTGCTGGTGGCGGGAATTATGGCCCATGCGCTTATGCTCGTGCTGGCGAAAGGCCAGACCGAGACGACCTCGACCGCAGCGCACCTTTTCGTCAAGCGTGACAAGGCCGAGAAGCTAGAACCAAGCGCGATCTCCGTCAGCCGAGTCATGTTGACAGCGAATCAGACCAGCGCTCGCTACGGCATCATGGACGAGATCTTCAATCCGGGGATGAAGACTTTGTCCCACAAGCACGCCAATCATTCCGAGACCTTCATCGTGCTCACAGGCAAGATGCGGTGGACCGTTGCCGGCGAGACGGACGAAATCGGCCCGGGTGATCTTGTCTACATTCCCCCGGGACACCTCACACCCGGCCGAAGTGGTTGGTGATGAGCCAGTCCACTCAATCATGCTCTACGAACCTGGTGGGTACGAGATCGGGTTGCGCCAACGCACTGCGGCTCGACGCGAGATGCAGTCGGCAAGACCCGCACGGGCGCGGGAGAGGCCAAGCCAGTCACCGCATCCGTATATCGACTTCGTCCCAGACGCAGGGCCGGAGCAGTAGCGCATGGCCGACTACTATGTAAGCCTTTCCATCACGAGCCATGACAGTTAAGGATCTTCTCAGGGGCAAGCGCGTCTTGGTTTCGGGCTCTTCGTCTGGCATCGGCGCAGAAACATCGAGGGTGCTGACCGAGCAGGGAGCGTCTGTGATCGGCGTCGATGTCGAAGAGCGCCTCGACAACATTGACGAGTTTTACCTCGCTGACCTGTCCAGCGAGAGCGCGATCAACGCCTTGGTCGAAATCCTACCCTCAGGCATCGACGGGCTTGTCAACAACGCCGGGCTGCCGCCGACACGGTCGGCCAGCAAACTCCTCGCCGTAAACCTCGTCGGCTTGAAGAGCCTCACGATGCGTCTGATCCCGAAGCTTAACGACGGCGGCTCGATCGTGAACATCGCGTCGCTCGCTGGCTTGGGCTGGCCGAAGTCCGTTAAGGCCATCAGAGCGGCCGATGGCCTCGACTTCCACGAGATAGACGACTTCATCGCCCGGTGGAACGTTTCGAACGAAGGTGGCCGGAGCTACTCATTTACCAAAGAGGCGCTGATAGTGTGGACCATGCAGAACCGCTGGACTTGGCGCGACCGCGGGATCCGGATGAACTCGGTCAGTCCCGGACTCGTCAACACGCCGCTTCTCGGCGACTTCCTCGAAACCCTCGGCGCCCGTGCCGAGGAAGAAGCGCGGGCGATGAACTGCCTAGGTGAGGTTAAAGACATCGCGCCGGTAGTCGCGTTTCTCCTTTCCGACCTGGCTACTTGGATCCGGGGTGCAAACATTGTCGCGGATGGTGGTATGTCCTCCAACATCTTGTGCGAGATGTACGGACTCTGAGAGCCTATCGGGGTCTCAGGGATGCGATGAGGAACGCCTTGGCGATTGCGCGACTCAGGGAGCGTTTGCTTGCACCCTTCATCGATTCCGAATCAAACGTCCGCAAGCCTTTGGCCAGACCGGTCGCGAGCGTCGGGAGATCGCCAGCGCCATGACCAATCAGAGACAAAAACTCCAAATCAGAGTTGACTTCATGCTTGCCATGGAGCGGCAGGAAGCCGCCGTTTCCCGCGGTGAATGGGGACTCTCGGGAGTGGCGACCCGTCACCGTTCCTGTTCCGCGAGCCTCAGATCGCGGAAGTGGAGGCCAGCTTCGCAGCGACCCAAGCCGCTCTGGGGCAGAGCCTTTACGACTTAGAACGCACCCGCTTATGCGTTCCGTTCAGTGGCCGCGTCTGGTCCAACCAAGTCGACGCTAGCCAGTTCGACCAGCGCTGGGCTACGCTAACAACGCTGTACACTGTGGATGTATCGGCGGGCAAGCGGTCCGCCATACCGCCCGGCT
>JAPPDQ010000437.1 GCA_028875495.1 Chloroflexota bacterium | reverse complement strand
AGATCCGCCAAGCCGGTTAGGGATGATAGCGGGTAGTTGTTACAGACGTGTTTCCGGTGAGTTACAGGCATGTTTCCGTGGGGGAAGAAAGTAGAAAGTAATGCGTAGAAAGAAGGGGCACCCTCACCCCAGCCCTCTCCCACGACGGGAGAGGGGGTAAGAGGATTCACCACAGAGGGCGCGGAGGACGCAGAGGGGGAGAAGGGATATGACTGGGACGGGGATGGTTGCCGGTAAGGGACGCTTCGCTGATGGCGAGGACTTTAGATTCCTCACTTCGCTGCGCTACGTTTCGGAATGACAGTGGGTGAGTTCTGGGTTCGGAATGGTCTGCTGAGAAGATTGGAAGGCTTTAAATAGGTTGCCGAAGCCGTTCGTGGTGAGCCGGTCGAACCATGAACGACCCTTCGACAGGCTCAGGGTGAACGAAACACTTTTGGGACGCCCTGTCCATGTCGTGTCGAACAGGCCACCAACACCTTTCGTGGTGAGCTTGTCGAACCATGAAGGACCCCTTCGACAGGCTCAGGGTGAACGGGGTTTTCTTGGTTGTCCTCTACGGGACGGCGGCGAGGTGGGCGGCTATTTGCTCGGTGAATTGGCCGAGTTGCTGGACGGTTTCGAGGAGGGAGCGTTCCCAGCCGTTGGAGGCGTGGGAGATGTCGACGCGGACCTGGGTGTTGCCGATGTCGACGTGGTCGCCGAGGTGGCGGCGGAGGGCCTGTCTCGCGCCTCCGACGCTGTCGCGCAGGCGGAGGACGACGGTGCCGTTGTCCCTGTTGACGGAGAGGATGTTGGCGTGGGCGGCGGCGAGCTTGAGCTTGGTGACGTAGAGGAGGTTCTGCACCTGCCATGGGAGGGTGCCGAAGCGGTCGACTAGCTCGTCGCCCATGGCGTCGACGTCGGCCGGGGTTGCGGAGCTGACGAGGCGGCGGTAGACGTCGAGGCGGGTGGGCAGGTCGGAGACGTAGTCGGTGGGGATGTTGGCGGGGATGCCGATGTCGACCTGAGCGCTGGAAGGCGGGTTCTCGGTTCTGGGTTCTGGGTTCTGGAGAAGACCCCCTCCCTCCGAATGGGACTGACTTGCGCGTTGGGCGCGGAGGGACTCGACGGCGTCGGAGAGGAGGCGGGTGTAGAGGTCGAAGCCGACGGCGTAGATGTGGCCGCTCTGGTTTGCGCCGAGAATGTTGCCCGCGCCGCGGATTTCGAGGTCCTTCATGGCGATCTGGAATCCCGCGCCGAGTTCGGTGGCGGCGAGCATGGTCTTGAGGCGCTTCTCCGCCGTCTCGGTGAGGCTGCGGTGCTGAGGTATGAGGAGGTAGGAGTAGGCGCGGCGGGCGCTGCGTCCGACACGGCCACGAAGCTGGTAGAGCTGGGCGAGTCCGAAGGTATCGGCGCGGTTGACGATGAGGGTGTTGACGTTCGGGATGTCGAGGCCGGACTCGATGATGGTGGTGCATACGAGCACGTCAACGCCGCCCTCGGCGAAGTCGACCATTGCCTGCTCAAGGCGGTTCTCGCCCATCTGGCCGTGGGCGACGCCGACCCTGGCCTCCGGTACGAGCCTGCGGATGTATCCGGCGATGTAGTCTATGTTGTAGACGCGGTTATGGAGGAAGTAGACCTGTCCTCGCCGGTCGAGCTCGCGGCGAATGGCCTCGCGGATGAGCTCGTCGCTGAACTCGGATACGTAGGTCTTTATTGGCAGGCGCTCTTCGGGAGCGGTCTGGATGGCGCTCATGTCGCGGATGCCGGAGAGGGAGAGGTGGAGCGTGCGCGGGATGGGCGTCGCGGTCATGGTGAGGACATCGACCTCGGAGCGCATCTGCTTGAGGCGCTCCTTGTGGGCGACGCCGAATCGCTGCTCCTCGTCGACGACGATGAGGCCGAGGTTCTTGAATGAGACGTCCTTCTGGACGAGGCGATGGGTGCCGATGACGATATCGACCTTGCCCTCGGCGAGGTCGTTGACGATGTCGCGCTGCTCGCGGTCGGTGCGGAACCTGCTGAGGACCTCGACGCGGACGGGATAGGGCTTTAGGCGCTCGGAGAAGGTGGTGAAGTGCTGCTGGGCGAGGACTGTGGTGGGAACGAGTATGGCGACCTGACGCCCGTCGGTGACGGCCTTGAAGGCGGCGCGTAGGGCCACCTCGGTCTTGCCGTAGCCGACGTCGCCGCAGATAAGCCGGTCCATGGGCTTGCCGCTCTCCATGTCGCGCTTCATGTCGAGGATGGCCTCGGCCTGATCGGGAGTCTCCTCGTAGGGGAAGGCGTCTTCGAGCTGCACCTGCCACGGGGTGTCGAGTGCGAAGGCGTGGCCCTCGGACAGCTCGCGTGAGGCGTAGAGGGAGAGCAGCTCGGCGGCCATCTCGCGGGTGGAGCGCTCGACGCGGGCCTTGGTGCGCTTCCACTCCTGGGTGCCGAGCCGGGAGAGCGAGGGAGGACGGTCGAGCGGCGCGACGTAGGGGGTCACTCGGTCGAGGTGCTCCATGGGGACGCATCGCCCGTAGCACTAACCCTCGTCGCTGATGCAGGAATGGAGGCCGTCATGCTAGGGGG
>JAPPDQ010000052.1 GCA_028875495.1 Chloroflexota bacterium | reverse complement strand
GTAGTCGATCTCCTTCGGGTGGACGAGTATGCGCGCATTGCCGAACATGTCGGTGTTCTGGCAGTGGTCCCAGTGCATATGCGTCAGGATGACGAGGTCGATTTCCTCCGGCGTGAGGCCGCGCGAATCGAGCGCACTCCAGAGGTTATTTCGCCGCGATGCCGGGCCGGTATCGATCACGATGTTCTGCCCCCCAACCTCCAGGAGGGAGATGGACGACCAGCCGAACCCGCCCTCCGGCGAGATGAAGGAGAATCCGTAGGTCAGCACGTCGAGATTGGCCATCAGATACCTGCCTTTCGGAGTCCTCAATTCCACGCCTGTAGTAGGCCGCGATGGTACCACATAGTCGGGTAGGGCAATGACATCAACGTGGCCTCAGCTTCACTAGGAACTTGGCTGGGGTACTGGATGTTATGCGCCTCCGTATGCCAAGCCGTTATAGCCTCAACTGACGGGGAAAACGCTTGAAAACAGGTTCGAGGCTCGTGATATACTTGACTAAGTGACTCCACAATTCACCATCGGGGTTTGAGAATTGGCGTTCCGCCATTCACGTGAAGACTGCACCTGTACGAGGCGCTCCGCTTAGAAAAGCAGCGTCGCGCAGTCGCCCCGCGCTCCGTATACGGCTCCACTGTGAAGACCTGCGTCCTTCGGTGGAGCGTTTTTGTTGAATGGCGCTTTGCCATTTCGTTGGCGTCTTCAAGGCGAGTCCCCAAGGAAGGTTCAGGGAGAAAAGTAAAGCATGGTTGCAACCACAACACCGGAAGTACGAACGCTCACGCCGTACCAGGTCCAGCGGTACAGCCGGCACATCATCATGCCGCAGGTCGGCAGCGCCGGACAGCGCGCGCTCCTGAACGCCAGGGTGCTCGTGGTAGGGGCGGGAGGACTGGGTTCCCCGATCTCGCTCTACCTCGCACTGGCGGGTGTTGGGACGATCGGCATCATCGACTTCGACGACGTGGACATCACCAACCTCCAGCGTCAGATACTCCATCACAACGATGACATTGGACGGCCCAAGGTCGAGTCGGCCCGCGACACGCTTCTCGCGTACAACCCCGACGTGGACGTGGTCACGCATAACACGCCGCTCAACGCCGAGAACGCGCTGGACATCTTCGCCGACTACGACATTATCGTCAGCGGCGCCGACTACTTCGCGGTGCGGTACCTCATCAACGACGCGGCCTACCTGAGCGATAAGCCGCTGGTCGACGGCAGCGTACTCATCTTCGATGGTCGCGTGACGGTCTATCAGCCCGGACAGGGCTGCTACCGGTGCGTGTTTCCGGACCCACCGCCGCCGGGCGAGGTCCCGAACTGCGCCGAGGCCGGAGTGCTGGGGATGATGCCGGGACTGGTCGGTACGATACAGGCGACGGAAACCGTCAAACTCATCATGGGCATCGGCGAGACCCTCACGGGACGGATGCTGCTCATCGACGGGTTGACCATGGAGTTCCGCGAGCTCAAGATCCGGCGGAACCCCAACTGCCCCCTCTGCGGGGACAACCCCACCATCACCGAGCTCATCGACTATGAATTCTTCTGCGGCGTTTCGGTAACCGGCGAAGGGTAGAAACCGAGGGCGACTTTAAGCGCCCGCAATACAATCGATACGAACACACACACATAGAGTTTTAAGGGAGAGTGAGGAGGAAGAAATGGCAGCACAAGTAGCGCATCCTGAATCGATAGTCGATACCGACTGGGTAGCGGAGCACGCGAGCGACGACAACGTCGTTCTCGTCGAGGTTGACGTTGACACCGAGGCGTACGAGCAGGGGCACATCCCCGGCGCGATCGGCTGGAACTGGACGACCCAGCTCAACGACACCGTGACCCGCGACATCCTGAACAAAGAGCAGGTCGAGTGCCTGCTCGGCTCGTCCGGCATCACGCCGGATTCGACGATCGTCGTCTACGGCGACAATAACAACTGGTTCGCCACCTACGCCTTCTGGCAGCTCAAGATCTACGGCCACGCCGACGTGCGCGTCATGGACGGCGGGCGCATCAAGTGGGTGAGCGAGGGGCGTGACCTGACGACCGACGTGCCGAGCGTCGAGGCGACCTCCTACACCGCGAGCGACCCGGACCTCAGCACCCGTGCCACTCGCGACGACATGCTCGGTATCGCTCGTGGAGAGACCTCGTCTGCAATGGTCGATGTGCGAGCGCCCGCGGAGTTCAGCGGCGAGCTTCTGGCCCCCGCAAACCTCCCGCAGGAGGGCTCGCAGCGCGGCGGCCACATACCGGGAGCAACCAACATCCCTTGGCTCACGGCCGTCAACGAGGACGACGGGACGTTCAAGTCCGTTGAGGATCTGCAGGCGGCCTACCAGGGTAAGGGCATCACCGGGGACGGCCCGACCGTGGCCTACTGCCGCATCGGCGAGCGCTCATCCCACACGTGGTTCGTCCTCAGCCAGATCCTCGGCTACGACAACGTCACGAACTACGACGGCTCGTGGACCGAGTACGGCAGCATCGTCGGCGCGCCCATCGAAAAGTAAGAAAGTCTGAGGGATTCAGCCGAAGATTGCATTCCATTCG
>JAPPDQ010000441.1 GCA_028875495.1 Chloroflexota bacterium | reverse complement strand
ATTTCCTCGATGCATAATACGCAGGTAAGTATGGTTCGCCTTCATTGTCCCTTTCAACTACAAGAGCAGCAAACTTGTTCTGGTTCTCCTTTTCGTAGAGCTCCTTTGAAATGATTTGAGCTTCCGTCCCGGCGCCACCCTTCCTCGAATTGGATCTCTCTGCATAAGCTTTGTCGGAAACTATGACTACCTTGGTGATTTCTGTATCCGACACCATCTTTTCCATGAACGCATTTGCTTCCTGCCCCTCCTTCAGGTCCCACTTGTCCAGAATTGCATCGACGCCCGATTCCCGCAGTCGCGTTGCAAGATCAAGCACCCATTCCTCGTGCTCGCGGTTGGACCAGCTGTAAGAAATGAACGCCTTCGTTGCTTTCATTGGATTAATTCCATCCTTCTCGCCACCCCGTGACCTTGCGGAGATTTCCGTTTCGAATACCGTGCAAGAAGACCATTGGCAATGCTGCCTGCCACCCGAATCAGTGCCTTGCCCACTGAAGCCTGCGTCAAGTGTACATATCGCGCCCGCCCAGTCATTATCGCCCGGCTGTGCGAGTGCGGCTCTTCGATCATGGGCAGGCCCCCGCTAATCGCCTGTGCCCACGACCTGCAACCGTGCCACCCAAGCTGCCCGTGCCACCCAAGGCACCCTGCAGGGGATCCAGCTGCCAGTCGTGCCATGCATCCTTGGTCACAGCGAGATGCGGACGACCATGAAGCACGTCCATGTCGAGGGCCGCGAGATTGTCGTGGTGACGGAGAGGGCGGGACAGGCAATCGCAAGGGCTTTGGACGGTTCGGACTGACCGGCAGGATCCCGTCGTTCCTGCCGAATCAATGTGGGAATGTTGCTCCGTGTCCGTCCTGACAGGGGTCGCGCCACGCTCCAGCCCTTGCCGGAGATTGACACCGCCTAAGCCCCTTCCAACCAGATGCGCTATGGCAACTACAGAATGCCGCTCAAGTCGTCCGGCCGATCTCACTCAACGCAAGCAACCGAAGCGGAACAGAATTGAACGCGGTTGGATCTGGAAGTTTAGTTGTTTCGGCCAATCCAAAGTGCCGCTTGACCACACTCGACCACGCCCTTCCATGATCAAATTGGCGCTTATCAACGAGCCTCGATAGAGCCGTTGCCCAAAGTGCCCGGACGCGCCCTTGCAACCCATCTGTATTGACTACATCGCGTTGACAACGCGTTGAGAACCGTCGATGCCTCGCGCTAGTCCAGAGCCCAAACACCACAGTCCGGAAAGCGCACTGTACGCTCGCAGCGAGAAGTGGCTCTCGCAATCCATTGAATCCCGTGGATTCTGAACCTTATCCGGAGCAACCGTCGCGGACACCCGTGATCGTCCAAAACGGCAAGCCGCGCGGACAGCACTGACCGGGACCAAACGTCTAGGGCAGTTTCCAGGATTGCATCTCGCGCCAAGGTCTGATGACTGTGACCTCAAGAGTCCAATCCTTCCCATGATTCTCACGCGCAGGCCCGCATCGCTCATGGCGGAATCAAGGTAGGTCGACGAACGTGGCGCAAGTCTTTATGACCGAGCAGCAGTTCACTCCCCAGTTGTAGCGCGTCACGATTGCACGGAGGTTCCGGAGAGTGTCCGCGCCGCGCCGCTTGACGACCGAACCCGAGGCACAGCAGAAGAACCCCGTCGCAGCTGGACTCAAGTCGATTGCACAAAAGCGCTTTCGGCGCGTCCTAATTCACCCTTGCCATCTGCTCGTTGTCGTACGAGCACAGCGACCCATCGCCGCAGCCACCGGTCTCCGCCCCAGATGCAACCAGGGCGACCTCGATCCGCTCGAGGACATCGCCATCCTGATCTGCGGGCACTTCATAGTGCCGTACCACCGATTCCGCGAACGAGAAAGACTGGATGACCGTCGTGCCGCAAATCGCACAATTTCCGCTTGCCCCAACAGCATCCGCCCACACATTAATATCGGCGTTAAAGCCCGGGCTTTCTATTGCCTCAATGAGTTCTTCGACCGTGTCTGGCAGGCAACATAGCGCCTCGCGCCTCGCGAATTCGTCTAACTCCTTCCACTCATCGCGCGCTTTCTTTCGAACCCAGCCTATTGCTCTGTCTTCGCCTTTCGCGAGCGTGTACAGTGCCGCGAGGAACAATTCTTCGGGCCAGATGCCGATCCCCATGATCGTCCGATAGGCCTCGTCGACCCGTTCGCGGAATGCGGGTCGACCCAAGACGTCAGGAAACCCCTCCAGCGACAGAATTTGAAGCCGGTCGCAGAGATTGAGGGCCTGCCTGACCACGTAATCCGGCGGGGACCTGCCAAAGACCTCCTTGAAACCAAAGGCAAGACCCGCCTCTGAGACCCGCCCCATCTCCGGACGGTGCTTCGGGGACTCGGTCTCGCGCAAAACCCGTGACCGAATATCGCTGGCGATCCTGTCGGCCGTCGCCAATAACTCGGCGAGATCCTTAGCCCGAGCGCGCAGGTCTTCGGGGAGATCTGGTTGCTTGTAAATGTCATCGTGCGAGAGTTCGGCCCATGCGTCCTGCAGCCGGGCGCGTAACTGCACGTCACAGCGC
>JAPPDQ010000262.1 GCA_028875495.1 Chloroflexota bacterium | reverse complement strand
GCCAACTGACTCAAGACGCCCAATCCGACGACGAGCGATAGGGGCATCTCCAGTCGCACGAGCATGTATACGGTGAAGAACGGGACTGCCAACTGGGCGACGAAGTTCCACATGAACATGAAGTTGATGAGGCCGCGGAACTCCTTGTCGCGGAAAGGCGCGCCGATGGTGTGTAAGGTTGAACGAGGCGGTCCAGTCGGTCTGGGCATCTGCGGTTCCGGCATCCGCGCCATGAACTGCACCGCGCCGAAGCCCAGGATGATGCAGCCGAAGAGGATCGCGTAGGAGTAGCCGAAGATCTCGTCGGACTCGCCTGCAAAGCCCTTCCACCAGTCGATGTAGAGGGCGGCGAGCATAGCCGTAACGGCCGCGGCGATGGTCGCAACTCTCAAGCGCTTGGCGAAGAAGTCTCCCATGATGTTTAAGGGCACGATATCTTTAAGCCAGCCGTTCCAACTGGTCGTGACGAAGGCGATGGCGGCGCCGCGGACGGCAATGAAGAACAACAGCAGAGTGACGGCCCCGGTGTTGGGCACGTCGATAATAAAGGGGATGAGCGCGACGGGTATCCACGTGGCGTACGTGATGAAGTACGCGATCACGGCTACGATCTTTCGCATCCTGATTCGTTCGACCATGACGACCGCAAGGATCTGCAACGGCTGCACGATGAACGGGATGGCGGTCATGATGCCGATGTGGAAGTTTGACGCGCCGAGTATCAGGGCGAATGCCGCCAGGAAGCCCCCGGACGCAAGGCCGTCGGCCCCCGCGGCGGCGACGGCCTGCCACGTCATGTTGCGGAGGCCCGTCCGGGTGTCCCGCTCCGTCATCTCCGGCGTGGGTCTCAGAAAGCCGGGAACAAGCGACATTCCTAGAACCTCTTATTGAGCAAAAGCGAGGTCGGGAGCGCCTCGCAGCTTCGCGACCACTTGGGAGAGCCAGTCAGGATCACCGATATTTCCGGGAAATGCGACGTACTTGAGCCCAGGAAACCTGCTCGAATCCCCTAGTTCCCACACCGGGACTCCCGGAAGAATCTGGCCTATGCACATCGCCCGTTTGACGCCGAGTGAGCGAGTGGCGATATCGTACGAGGTGATGCCGCCCTTTGCCACGAAATAGCGGGGTCTCGTCTCGACCAGGCGAATGATATCCGATAGACCGCTCGATATCCTGCTTCCGGCCAGCAGGCTCGCGTCTCCTCCAAGCGTCAGGAGCGATTCGCGACTTGTGAACACCACCACGTCGAGGCCGCGCCGGAGTCCGTCGTTCATCCTCTCGGCAACACGCGCGATCTCTTCGGACTTCGTGGCTTCGTCAATGAGGTTCGCGACCGTGACCTCGATACCCACGACATCCTTTTGATCGAGGAGATGCACCACCTGGTTCGTGGAGACGTTCACGTGCGACCCGACGACAGTGAGTCCACCTTCACCCTCTTGGGCGGCCAAGTCGCTCGATGAGAGGAGTGGGCGTGACTCCAATCCTCCTCGAACCTGGAGAAAGGAGGCCGACGACCGGTAGAAGAACTGCCCGCCCTGCTCTTCGGCAAGCATGGTTCCTAGCGTGAAGACCTCGATATCGCGCATGCTCGCCGCATTGGGGAAGCAGACACTCGCGTTGCGCATTTCGAGGAGGCGCTCGGCTACGCGGTGCGGGCCGCCGATGCGAATATCCTCCAATGAGACGGTGGCCACCTGTCCGGCCAAGATTCGCCCTTGCGTCTTCTCCTCGACCCACTCGCAGACGTTCGAGGAGCTGTACCCGAAGGCGGCGTCGCGTGCGAACTCCGTCTGTCCCACCGGAGTCAGCCAGTCGCCCTCTGCGAGGTAGTGGACGTCGTCGATGGTGTAGCGTCCTCCTTGAAAGAAGAAAGGCACGATGACTTGGAGGGCGGCGGGTCGCCCGAACACTTCGGTGAGCGCGTCCACCTCATTAGGATAATGTCCCCGGAGCGTGGAGTCGATGCGGCTGATGACGATGGTGTTCTCACCGGTGCTCTCCACGGCTTCACGCAGGTTTCGGCCTGCCAGCGCGACGGTCTCGACGGCTTCCCCGAGGGGCATACTGCGAGAGTTCGTGAGGATGAAGACGCCGCGATGGTCGTTTTGGAGCTCGTGAGCTATGGCGTCGACCGGCCACTCCGTGAGGAGGGAGACGTTGGCAACCGTCTGGGTTCCCATCGGGTCGTCGTCGATGACGACAGCCTTCTCGCCCCGCTCCTCGATGGCCGCGCGTATTGCAGGTGAGGGGTCTTTCGGCCACTCAGGGGGCAAGTTTGCGAGGGTTTCTTGAAGGGGGAGAGGTTGCAGTTCCATTGGGAGCATCTAGGGTGAACGGTCGATTTGGGGGATGTAGTTTACACCAGACGAGGGCTACCGGGCGGGTCAGCAGGTCGCACGGGTTGGCGGTGGAGTGTGTTGTTGACCTCCTTTGTGGTCGAATCCATAATGACCACATCATTTGAGGAAAGGGGTAATCGGTCATGATTGAATGGCTTGGCATCGACCACCTTTTCGAGCTTTCCGGGATGGAAGCGGTTGCGGGATTCTTCACGCCGCTGGTGCT
>JAPPDQ010000428.1 GCA_028875495.1 Chloroflexota bacterium | reverse complement strand
CCTGATGCTCAATTGGGTAACTGTTCAGAGTCGGTGAGACTTGCACGAATTATCCCCCCCTGACATTCTCACGAGCACAGCGACGAAGAATCTTCAATCTCTCTCTCACTGGGGAAGAGACTAAAGAGAGGGAGTCTTCGCGATTTAACTCACGAAGACTGAACGGTTACCTCCTCCGACCCCGTCTTGACATTCGAGAACGCAAGTTCTATCATTGCTCTACGCTTATAGATTATTCCGTCCGGCATCCCTTCGGCATCGCGACCGGCCGATAGATCCCCATTCCCTCTCTCCCGTCCGAGGGAGAGAGCCTGCCCCGTACTCGATATGGGGGTTGGGGTGAGGGAATCACTCCAACAATTCAACGGAACTTGAGAAGAGTGGCGCAAAATGGCACATCTACAGCAAAGGTTTTTAGGAGCGCCGCCCGATAATGCCGGTGCGCCCTCACACAAATTAGAGGAAAACATCCCTGCACAGGGGTCTGCGATACGCTTGGCGCAGTGACAAAACGGTGGCAATCGAGTTGCCACCTGTGCCACTCTGGAGCCCCAATCTCACGAAACAGCGAAGTGTCCCCATCAAAGGGCCGCTGTCCACCCAACTGCGTCGTCCGTACAGGGCGCATTTTGACTTTAGGCACTCGTCACTCCGGCGTTGGCCGAAATCCAGACGGTGTGGGAGGCTCTCCCAAGTCAGGCTCTTAGCAAAATGCGGTTGCCCTGGCCCTTAAGAAAGAAAGGCTTGCGCGCTCACATCCATTCGGTCTAGAATGTCTGCAAATCAATCCAGCGACCTTTAAGGCAGTCCCGCGAGGCTGGCAAGGCGTGAACGGCAACGTCCATCTGTAAGATGGGCGACCATCTACGGCCCTCTGCCACCTCCGGCAAGAGGGTTTTTTCGTGGCTGAATCGCCTTCAAACGCAGCAGGCGCGGCATCCCAAACAGGTGGCCGGCAGGTGCTCGACCGCGAGCAGGTTCGTCGCGCTCTCATCCGTATCGCCCACGAGATCCTCGAAGGGAACGTGCGGGAACCGGATATCGTTATCGTCGGCATTCATTCGGGGGGCGTTCACCTCGCCGAGCGGACAGCCGACCTCATTGCCGAGTTCGAGGGGACCAAGCCGCCCGTCGGCCAACTCGACATCGGGCTCTATCGGGACGATCTGCGTCGACGGGGCCGCCCTGTCATGCGTCCGACAAGCATCCCTGTGCCGATCGAGGGACGGCCGGTTGTGTTGATTGACGACGTGCTGTACACCGGACGCACCGTTCGCGCAGCTATGGACGCTCTCAACGACTTTGGGCGACCCAGCCGCGTGCAGCTCGCCGTCCTGATCGACCGGGGCCATCGGGAGCTGCCGATCCGCGCCGACTACGTGGGGCGGAACATCCCGACATCACTCGATGAGGAGGTGCGGGTGCATCTCCGAGAGACGGGCAGCGACGACGAGGTCGTCCTGCTGAGGAGGCGAGCATGACTTCGAGAGGTTCCGGTCTCGCGATGGACGCGAAGGCTTCACAGTCCCATCTGGCGAACCGCCGTCACGTGCTCGATCTCGACGACTTCTCCCGCGAGGAGATCGCGGAAGTCCTGCAGAACGCGGACGTGATGAAGGAAGTCCTGAACCGCGACATCCGCAAGGTGCCCACGCTGCGGGGTAAAACGATCTATACGCTCTTCTACGAGGCAAGCACTCGGACGCGGGCCTCGTTCGAGCAGGCCGGCAAGGTGATGAGCGCGGACGTGATAAACGTGTCCGCCGGGGGGTCGAGCGTCGAAAAGGGCGAGTCGCTCTACGACACGGCCCTGACGCTCCAGGCCATGAACGCGGACATGATCATCATGCGGCACTCACACCCGGGCGCGCCATACTTTCTGGCCCGCAACCTCGATGCGCCGATCATCAACGCGGGCGACGGCGCACATAGCCATCCGACTCAGGCGCTTCTGGACATATACACAATACAGTCGCACTTGGGACGAATCGAGGGACTCAAGGTGGCAATAGTCGGCGACATCCTGTACAGCCGCGTGGTGCGCTCGAATCTCTGGGGCCTCACCAAGATGGGGGCGCATGTGACCTTGTGCGGACCGCCGACGCTGATGCCGCTCGACTTTCTTAAGGACTTCCCGGAGGAACACCCCTTCGCCGGAGTTACCGTAGAGAACAGCGTCGATGCCGCCGTAGACGAAGCCGACGTCGTAATGGCGCTCCGACTCCAGGTCGAACGGCAGAGGGCGGGCCACCTGCCGAGCCTACGCGAGTATTCCCGGATATACGGCGTCAATGCCAATCGAATGAAGCTGGCAAAACCCAACGCCCTCGTCATGCATCCGGGCCCCATGAACGAGGGGGTGGAGATCACTGCCGACGTAGCGCACGGGGCCGCATCGGTCATCGAGGAGCAGGTTACCAACGGCGTCGCCGTGCGGATGGCCTTGCTCTACAGCCTCGTGACCTCCAATGGGGGCGAGGAGTGACAACCGTGATCGAACCGCAACTCCGCGACCGTGCTACGGCGGTCGTGATACGCGACGGCAAGGTGTTGCTGGTGCATGGCCGCAATCC
>JAPPDQ010000345.1 GCA_028875495.1 Chloroflexota bacterium | reverse complement strand
CGAGACGGTCCGGTTCTACCGCGATGTCTCGTCGATGTCCTTCACCGCGCTACAGACGTGAGTGATGTGTTGCACCGTACAGATACCCATGCACTGCTCCGATGTGTGCTCCAGCGAGGCGATAGATCGGCGATCCCCCGCCAGTCCAGTATACCCGATTGGTGCGTGCTGCCCTCGGATACACGAGGCAACAGTGATTTGCGATTCAGTATAGTTGATACGTATTGACTCAAGTAATATTCTTTCGTTATAGTTAAGGAGACTAACACACCGAGAACCTGACAATCAGTCCCATCCATCGTGCTTCGACTTCCCGCGCGCAGGAATTCGATAGTACATCAGGGACGATAAAAACTCACGGCAGGAGACTGAAATGGTATTGAAGCCGGACGATTTCACGGAGCAGGCTCAGGAAATTCTGGGCAAGTCCCAGGAGGTGGTGCGGCGCTATCGCCACAGCCAGTGGGATGTCGAGCACGTCCTCATGGCGGTCCTCGAACAGCAGGACGGAGCCGCCGCGCAGATACTGTCGGAGCTTGGAACGCAGCTTGACGCAATGCGGGAACGGCTGCACGCGACATTGGAGATGAGTCCCAGGCTGGAATACGAGTCGAACCAGATATTCATGACGCCCCGCGCCAGGGACATGCTCGCTGCCGCCACGGAGGAGTCCAGGCGACTCAACGACGAGTTCATCAGCTCCGAGCACCTGTTGATCGCCATCGCCAAGGACGATAAGGGACCGTCCGCCTCGCTGCTCAAAGAGTTCAACGTCGATGTCGAGGCGATATACCATGCCCTGCAGCAGGTGCGCGGCAGCCGCCGTGTGAGCGACCGGAAGGCCGAGAGCCGGTACAAGTCGCTGGAACGGTTCAGCGTCGATCTCACCGAGCTGGCCCGCCGGGGCAAGCTCGACCCGGTCATCGGACGCGACACCGAGATTCAGCGCGTCATGCAGACCCTCATCAGGCGGACGAAGAACAACCCCGTCCTCATCGGTGGCGCGGGGGTCGGCAAGACGGCCATCGCAGAAGGTCTCGCGCCGGCCATCGTGGCGGGCGATGTGCCTGAGGAGCTGGAGGGGCGCAGCGTGCTTGCGCTCGACATCGGAGGCATGGTGGCAGGGAGCAAGTTCAGGGGCGAGTTCGAGGAGCGGCTCAAGGCCGTCATGGACGAGATACGCGAGGCCGAGGGCGAGATCGTCCTCTTCATCGACGAGCTCCACACCGTCGTCGGAGCGGGCGCAGCCGAGAGCGCCATCGACGCGAGCAATATGATGAAGCCCGCCCTCGCGCGCGGCGAGCTTCAGGCCATCGGCGCGACGACCGAGCCGGAATACCGAAAGTACATCGAGAAGGACGCAGCCCTCGAACGCCGCTTCCAGCCCATACTGGTCGAGGAGCCGGACGAGGACGTGGCGATTGAGATGATCCGTGGCCTCCGTCCCAAGTACGAGAGCCACCACAAGGTCTCCTTCACCGACGACGCGGTAGAGGCCGCCGTCAAGCTGAGCCGCCGGTACATCACCGACCGTCTGTTGCCCGACAAGGCCGTCGACCTCATCGACGAGGCGGCAAGCAAGCTCCGTATCGACGCCCAGAGTCTTCCGGGCGACCTCAAGAGCAAGGAGAGGCGGCTTCGCGAACTGCTCAACGAGGAAAACGCTCTGTCCGACAGGGGCGAGTACGAGGCCGCCATGCGGATCAAGGCCGAGCGCATGGGACTCCAAGAGGAGTTCGACGCCGAGCAGGCCAGGCTGGACGTGCGTGCCGACCGCGACATGACGGTCACGGCTGAGCACATAGGGAGCCTGATCGCAAGCTGGACGGGAATCCCCGTCGACCGCCTGCTGGAGAGCGAGGCAGAGAAGCTCCTTCACATGGAGGATCGCCTCCATGTGCGGGTGCGCGGCCAGCACTCAGCCGTGTCAGCGGTGTCGGATGCCGTGCGTCGCGCAAGGTCCGGGCTCAAGGACCCCAAGCGGCCCATCGGGAGCTTCATCTTCCTCGG
Organism: Chloroflexota bacterium; assembly: GCA_028875495.1. GTDB lineage: Bacteria > Chloroflexota > Dehalococcoidia > Lucifugimonadales > VXLM01 > VXLM01. Next base: position 564 of record JAPPDQ010000345.1, on the reverse strand, counting down.
CCCGACAGGAGTCGGCAAGACCGAGCTGGCGCGCGCCCTAGCCGAGTACCTATTCGACGACGAGCGGAACATGGTCACGGTCGATATGTCCGAGTATGCCGAGCGCCACACCGTCTCGCGTCTCGTCGGCGCTCCGCCGGGGTACGTTGGCTACGACGAGGGCGGGCAGCTCACCGAGGCTGTCCGCAGGCGTCCGTTCCGGGTCGTCCTCTTCGACGAGATTCTGGAGGATGGACGGCTGACCGATGGACACGGTCGTACCGTAGACTTCACCAACACCGTCCTCATCATGACCAGCAACCTCGGCGCCGGAGTCCAGGAAGATTCGGCGCTGGGATTCCTGCCGAGCGTCGGCGCCGGCGCGTCCGACCGGAACGCCGCCGTGGAGGACGCGCTCAAGAGGGCGTTCCGGCCTGAGTTCCTCAACCGCATCGACGAGATCATCATCTTCGACCGGCTGTCGAAGGAGCAGATCAAGGAGGTCGTGGGTATCCAGGTCGCCGAGGTGACGGCCCGCATGGCCGAGCACGGAATCACCATGAGCCTCACCGACGCGGCGAGGGA
>JAPPDQ010000271.1 GCA_028875495.1 Chloroflexota bacterium | reverse complement strand
TTGAAGGACTGATGGCGAGACACTGAAGATGGATTCCTGCCTCCGCAGGAATGACGGTGGGGGTGCTACGGTGTCTATTTTCGTATCATGACAGGGTGTGGGAGTTATGCATGGGTCTCCTTTCGGAGGAGTGATGGATGGAGTTACGGGGGTGTGTTCCGCATGAGTTGGTGCTTTACGCGGCAGGTGGCTTTGGGTACCATCGGTTCGAGCTTCGAGAAGAGAAGGGGAGACGAAGTAACAATATGCGAGGGATGCTATACAGGGCCTTCATGGCCGCGCGATTTGATCGAGCGACGTATCGTGACGTGCTGCGCGACCAACAGGCCGTCCTGAATGCCCTGGGGATTGTGATTCTTGCGGGCATCGCCTACGCGGTGGGACAGTCGAGCGCGGTGGGAGAGTCGGCCGAGCAAGGTCTGGACGCGGGGGCGATCGGAGACAGGCTGCTTGGGGCGTGGTTTGCGTCGATCACGTTCATGGTTGGGTGGCTGATTTGGGCGGGGATCGCGTATGGAGTGGGAAGGGTGTTCCAGCGCGACGAAGCGACGTTTCGAGAGATTCTTCGAGTGTTGGGGATATGTTTCGGGCCGGCTCTGCTGCTCTTCCTGACGGCGATCACGCCGATCGAAGGGATTGTGTTCAATTTCGTGACGATATGGATGCTCGTGGCGGGAATTATTGCTCTTCAGGAGATTCGAAAGTCCGACTGGCTAGGCGCGATCATGGACTGTTCCCTCGGCTGGGTGGTCGGTCTGCAACTGCTGCCTGGCTTTTTGTTTTCGGTGTATTTCGATCCGATAAGCGCCATGCCTGAGATGTAGGAAGTCAATGCAAATGGGTTCTGGGTGCCAGGTTCTGGATTCCTGCCTTCGCGGGAATGACGAGTGGGGATGTTGTGCCGTGTCATTTGCGGCTCAGTCAAAACGAACTGGGATAACACTCCCCGACAACTGCTGATCGAACTCTCGCTCCCCGGTCGCCGAGCATTTTGAGGAAGTTGTCGGACGTGACGTGGCGAACTTCACCGGTATCGATTCCGCGGAGCTCGGCCAGCTTGCCGGCAATGTCGTGCAGGTGACGTGGCTCGGTCCAGTTCTCGCGCTTGGCCTTGAATGGCTGTGGGGCGGAGTCGGTCTCGAGCACAATGCGGTCCAGCGGGAGGTTGGCCGCGACGGTTTGAAGGTGTGGGAGACGGAGTAGGGGCTTCGCCAGCGAGATATAAAACCCCAAGTCGATGGCCGCCCGCGCCGTATCCATATCGCCCTGAAAGTAGTGCATCGCGCCTCCGACCTCATATGCCCGCTCCTCGCGGAGTAAGCGCAGCACCTCGTCGTGCGCTTCGCGGCTGTGGAAAACGATGGGCATCTGAAGCTCTCGCGCAAGACGGATCTGCTCGCGGAAGGCCTGGTACTGCATCGCGCGGTCGGGCATGTTGTCGAGGAAGTCGAGACCGGTCTCGCTTATCACGATGACCTTGTCGGTGGAGGTCGCATGCCTTAGCAACTGGGAGTAGATATCCTCGTCGACCGGGCCGGTGAGGTCCATAGGATGGATGCCCACGCCCGCGTAGAGTTCCGGAAATGTCTTTGTTAGCTCAACACAGCGCTGTGAGGACTCGACGGTTGTCCCAGCGTTGACTATCAGCCGCACGCCGACGGAGCGGGCTCTGGCTAAGACTTCACCGACTTCGTCGTCGGTAGTGTAGGCATCGAGGTGGCAGTGGGTGTCGATGAGCGGCGGCATAAGTCCCCGTGTTATCATCCTGTACGATGGAGTCGGGCAGTAAGTTGGCAGTCTGTATGGAGCCGCATTATACTACCCGCCATTATTCTGCTATTTGTCTCTCCGCCATAAGTCATCGTACTTGAAACGCGCAGCGCTCACATATGGAAGACTCGCGCTAGGGATAGGTATTGGTGTAGGGCTGGGCTGGTTTGCGATTCGAGGTCTCGATTGGGGCCTCGTGGTGGACCACCTCGCGAGGGTGTCACCGCTCATGATCGCGCTGGCGCTCGCGGTGTTCATGGCATCGGGTGTGGTCCGCGCCGCGCGCTGGCGGATGCTCTTCGTCGAACCGCGTCCTTCCGTAGCCCGACTGTTCATAGTTCAGCACGAGGGACTGGGTCTCAGCAACATCATGCCCCTTCGCGTGGCGAGCGAGCTTACTCAGATCGCCGTCTTGACCATCAAGGACGGGCTACGGGCGACGACAGTGCTGGCCGCCATAGGAATGGAACGCGCCGTGGACTTCATTTCGAGCATGTTGATCTTCGGTATCGCTTTCATGCTGGTGCCGGAGATGCGACCACTCGCCCCGTACGTGATGGGCACGATCGGACTAGGGATCGTCTTGATTGGAACGCTTCAGGTGCTGGCCTGGCGAGGAGAGTCGCTCTGGCTCGTTCGCAGGATAACGTTCCTTGTCGCCTTCTCGAATGCCTTGAGGAATCTCGCACAGGACTGGAAGCTTCTGCTGCGAGTGTTCGCGGTCAGCATCGCCTACTGGCTCATGGTCGGGGTCTCGGCGTGGATCGCCTCAGACGCCATCGGCCTACCGATATCGCCCTTGACCGCCACGCTCGTCATCAT
>JAPPDQ010000051.1 GCA_028875495.1 Chloroflexota bacterium | reverse complement strand
TGTGGATTCGAATTGAATCCGCAGCCGTGTGCCGGTCGCTCGAGCAACTTTCTCCAGAGTCCGCATCGACGGCGGGATTCGACCGCTCTCCAAGCGCGCCACCGCCGACTGGGTGGTCTTCATCCGCGAGGCCATTTCTGCCTGGGTGATGCCTGCTCTCGTGCGCGCCTCAATCAGCGCGCGGGCCAGATCGAACTCCGGTCCCAGCTGTTCATAGGCCTCTCGATAGTCCGCTTCCCGGCTCCACCGATCATGCAGTTTGTCAATTGTACTCATTGCAATACCTCTCCGGCGCGGCGAAGCGCCATCTCGATCTCCCGGCGCGGTGTGCGCCGTGTCTTCTTCACGAAAGCCCGCACCACAACCACTCGTCGATCCTTTCCGACGACATACAGCACTCGCGCGATTCCATCCCTGCCCCTCAAGCGGATTTCCCACAGCGGACCCGTCAAATGCCTGACATGAGGCGCTCCCATACGCTCCAGTCCGACTGTGGCGATCAACTGGCAGATTCGCACGAACCGCGCCCGCATGTCAGCAGGCAACGCATCGAGTTCCCTCACCACGGTTTCGTTAAGCGTCTCGACACGCCAAGTCATGCATTGCATCATATAGCACGAGTGCTATATATTCAAGTCGTTCCGTTGAGGAATCGCTGCACTGCAAAGATCACGTATTCGATGACCGAAACCGAAATACCGGGTAAAGGTGGCCAAACACTACAGAGCGCCAACAATGACATTTCCGGTGTGGGCCCATCATACAAGTTACCTCCAGGCGATGGATCCGCCTACAGCCCCAGGTCCTGATCCACAACCTTTGGTCTGGAAATCCGGTTCCATTGCCGGTATCCGCTCCTTGTTGTCAGGTGCTCGGGGCCGTGCAGGCAAGGCTGTGTATCCTTTCGTAGAAGACGACATCATCAGCCCGACTTTCACAACTCCATGGGGTACGTTTCCAAAACCCGCGAATTGCGAAAGTCGAGCCAAGCAGTACGAAAAGAAGATCGACCCAGACTCTGGGAAGCATTACACTTGGGTCCGGGAGTCTACGCGCGGTGCCGTGTATGAACCACGCGGACAGATCGAAGCTGCGGTTCCGAACAAGGGCGATCCCGCGACCGGTGCAACTGGCAAACCCGCCTCTTGGTGGATTCCGACGACCCGGCTTGCTTGATCTGCATGCTCTTGTGCCAGTTACTCCGCCGATTAACAGCTACCCGTCGCCTCAACCCAACTACCATGTATCCAGAGATAGGGCTGACGCCAGCGACCTTCTTCGAGACACTACCTGACGAATCCTTGAGGCGCTTCATCGATCCGAGCGTCTTGACCGTTCTTGACGTGGTGTTCGGGGGAGAGATGGAGGGGGCTGACCTACGTCGGGTGGCACTGTCCCTGGTTGATCTCCACGAGCTACTAGGTGACACCGAGGGACGGCAACTCGTCCTCACGCTGCTACCAGAGCCCAAGCGCGAAGAACTCAAAGCCCGCGTTGAGCGAAGCATCGAGCCTTCCCTCGCGCGGTCATGGTCAGAGCCTGAAGTCAGACGTCTCCGGGAGTTCTTCGGGCTGGTCGAGGAACAGTTGACACCATCGCTTCCGTCGACAACTGAGGATGTTGAACCAGCCTACGGGCTGTTCGAGCATCAGCGTAGAGCCGTCCGCGAACTCCTACCCCTCTTGTCCGAGGGTCAGTGCAGGGCAGTTCTCCACCTACCCACCGGTGTCGGAAAGACGCGCACGGCTATGCATGTCGTAGCCACCGTCCTCCGCCAAAACGACCCTTCGGTGGTTGTGTGGCTCGCCTCCGGCAAAGAACTCCTCGATCAAGCGGCAGTCGCTTTCAAGGAAGCTTGGGCCCATCTTGGAACACGTCCGGTCCAAATCGGACTACTTCAAGGAGACCATTCCCTAGACTTCGAGCGCTTCACAGACGGATTCCTAGCTGTTGGACTTGCCAAGGCATGGTCGATGCTCTCAACAACGCATCCTGACTGGACGATGACCGTCGCCCGAAACACCCGACTTGTTGTGTTCGACGAGGCCCACCAGAGCATCGCACAGACTTACAGCCAGATTACGGGCGAACTGACAACCGATTACCGATGCGCTCTGTTGGGGCTTACGGCCACACCAGGCCGTACTTGGGACGACATCGATGAGGACGGCCGACTCGCCGATTTCTACGACCGCAACAAAGTCACCCTCCGCGTTCCGGGAGACAACCCCATCAGCTACCTTATCGACAACGGTTATCTTGCGCGCCCACTCTTTCGTACCCTCCTCGCCAAACCTGGCTTAGCCATCGACGAACGAGACCTTGCCCGCATTGCATCCTCGCTAGACATTCCCGAGAAGATATTGTCCAGCCTGACAATGACGGACCAATTCGTAGCCGCCGCTCTCGACGCTGTGGAGCAGCTTCTGTCGAAAGCACATATGCGCATCTTGGTCTTCGCCGCAAGTGTCGACCTCGCGCGGGTACTGGCAGCGGTACTGACTGCCCGCGGCATCGATGCACATGCCGTGACCAATCTCACTGGGGATCGTGCTAGGACACACGCGATTCGCGCGTTCAAATCGGATCAAGAGAAACCAATT
>JAPPDQ010000158.1 GCA_028875495.1 Chloroflexota bacterium | reverse complement strand
CCTCATTGATCTCCTTGAACTTGGCCTCTGCTTCCTTATCGTCCGGGTTCAAGTCAGGATGGTACTTACGCGCGAGCCGCCGGAACGCCTGGCGGATATCTTTATCCGTAGCGCTCTTCTCTACGCCCAGAACGTCGTAGTAGCTCTTCGTCTTCCGTGTGGTCATTTCCCCTAAAACCCTATGGGCACCCTACTCATTTCTAGTCCATACTGTCACAGCCATACTATCACATTTGCAGGTATTGCTCAGCTATATATATAGTAAATACTATAACTCTATTGACATTATAGATACGCTATGGTTACAATAGACCGTGAAGTGATTCGACACCATTCATTACGAATCACCAACCCATTAGAGAGGTGTCTGCAATGGTACTACAGAGATTGGATCCGGTGGCGGAGCTTTGCCGGGTCGACAATGTGATGAATAGGTTTTGGAGGAGCTACTCCGGTTTGGGCCGTCCTGCCAGGCCACAGGGCTGGACCGTTCCGCTCGATGTTCGACAGGAAGGCGACAGCGTCGCCATCGACGCCTCCGTGCCCGGCATCGACCCCGAGCAAATCAGCGCGACCGTAGAGGACGACATTCTGACCATCAAGGGGCAGACCGCAACGGAGACCGAGAAGAAGGACGAGCGCTACTACCTGCGCGAGCGTAGGGTCGGCGCCTTTCATCGCTCCGTGCGTCTGCCAGACACGGTGGATACCGAAGGTGCCGAGACGACCTATGAGAACGGGGTACTCACCATCACGTTCCCCAAGCAGGAGTCCAAGAAGGCCAGGAGTCTTCCCATTAACGTGAAGAGCTAACCTCCTCTCCGCCCCGGACTCACGAAGCCTCCCGCGAGTTCGGGGCAATCCATTCCCTCGCATTGTCCCGCAATTGGGACGGTGATATTCTAGGGTCTCAAGTCTTCTGCGATCACCGACGAGGCTGCCTTGCATCTCGCTATCGACGCCTACGGGGCCGACTCCGCCAAACTCAGTGACGAGGCGCTCGTCTTTCGCTTTCTCGATGAGTACCCCAACGTGATCGGTATGACCAAGGTCGCTGCCCCGCAGGTCTACTCCTACACCGGCAAGGTCCCCGACGACTGGGGCATCTCCGGGTTCGTAATCATCGCCGAGAGCCACATCAGCGTCCATACCTTCCCGGATAAGGGCTACCTCAACATCGACATATTTTCGTGCAATGACTTCGACATTTCCGCTTCCCTCGACGACGTGAAGGCCGCGTTCGGCGTGAAGGGTGAGGTCAAGACCTGGACGATGGACCGTTCCTTCGACCACGCCACTCCGCGAGAGGCCTACGCCGGAATGGTCCGAGAGCGAGTCTTCCTCTCCACGGCCCGCGGCAGCGGCGATGCGTAGCTCCGACTGGCCCGAGGACGTCCCCCGCACGTGGGAGACCTTTCTCGACACCCCGGCATCCCGGACTCTCGAAGACTCCGGCGTCGTTGTCGTCCCTGTCCCGTACGACAGCACCACGTCCTTCCAGCCCGGCGCGCGTCATGGCCCTCGCGCCGCCATCATCGCCTCCAAGCAGCTTGAAGAGTGGGACATCGAGCTTGAGCGGGATGTCTCCACCGTCGGCATCTACACCACGCAGGAAATCGAGCCGCACACCGGAGGCCCCGAGGCGATGATCGAGCGCGTCCGTCGCGTCGCCGCCCACTTCATCGCGCAAGACAAGCTGGTGGCCCTTCTCGGCGGCGAGCACACCATCACCGTCGGAGGAGTCACAGCGGCGCTTGAAAGACACCCGGATCTGACTGTCCTCTACCTTGACGCCCACGCGGACCTCCGAGACGAATACATGGGGAGCCGATGGAATCACGCTTGTGTCGCCCGACGGCTGCATGAGCGCGCGCCCGTCGTGCAGGTCGGCATTCGCAGCATGAGCGAGACCGAAGGGCGGTTCATTAGCACCAAAGGCGTGCCCGTCTTCACATGGCCCCCCTCTATGGGAATCGACGAACTCTCCGCCCACGTAATCGAGCGACTGGGCACAAAGGTATACGTCAGCGTCGACCTAGACGTACTCGATCCCTCGATCATGTCCGCCGTAGGCACTCCCGAGCCGGGTGGAATGACGTGGTACGAAGCCACGAAACTGCTTCATCTTGTCTCGGAGAGCAAGCGAATCGTCGGCTTCGACGTAGTGGAGCTAAGCCCGAACGAAGGTCCCGTGGCCTGCGCCTTCACTGCTGCCAAGCTCCTCTACAAGCTAATCGGCTACGCTACGTCGAAACTGTGAGTACACTCCCTTCAATCCGACTATGAGAGTCTTCAAAAACTGTTGACCGCCTCTGCGTAGTTGACTACAATACGAACAGGGCTAGTTGGGCGCTAGCCCTTTTTGTTGAGTAAATCAGCCGGGCCCCAGTGGCGCAATCGGCAGCGCAGCCGATTTGTAATCGGCAGGTTGGAGGGTTCGAGTCCCCCCTGGGGCTTTTCCCTAACCGAACCGAGATGACGCTTCGCCCAAGCGCTTCTTGGATTGGAAATGACGCTGTGCTAAACTTGTGGGTTGTCGGCTACGTGCAGGGATGGGAGAGTGGTTAAATCCACCAGACTGTAAATCTGGCGCCCTAAGGGCTACGTAGGT
>JAPPDQ010000132.1 GCA_028875495.1 Chloroflexota bacterium | reverse complement strand
TTGCCCATGGACGAGAGGACCAGGAAGGACGGTCCTCTAGTGTACCGATTGTTTCGCCAGAAGCACCGCCGGGTAGCTATGTCCGGATGTGATAAGCGCTGAAAGCATCTAAGCACGAAGCCAACTCCAAGATAAGATCTCCCAAAATGACTTCGGTCAGGAGTAAGGGCCCAGGTAGACTACCTGGTGGATAGGCCGCAAGTGGAAGTCCGGTAACGGATGTAGCTGAGCGGTACTAATAGCCCGAGGACTTGACCCACATTACAACCCGTTTATTCAGGATTCGGTTACAATACATCGCCGCGGGGTGGAGCAGCGGCAGCTCGTTGGGCTCATAACCCAAAGGTCGCAGGTTCGAGTCCTGCCCCCGCAACCAGACCAACAGTACGCTCCCGGCTTTGCCGGGAGCTTTCTCTTTTCCTCATGATTTCTCGAATATCATTTTCCTTCCTGATACCCATTTTTAATTCTGAACCTCGACCTCCCCGAAAAGGACATCTCCCGATACAATGCTCAGGCTCAGGTCGACTGCAAGGATGTGCTCATGTCGATATTCACCTCGAGAAGGGAGCGTCGCCTTTGGACATGGACGCTCATCGTCGTGGGCGTCCTCTACTCCACTCTTGGCGTGACGCCGAAGGTGGCCGCATCACTGTTATCCAAGAACCTCAATGCCGCACTGTTCGTCGTTGGCATGATGCTGGTCGGAGCGACTATCATCAGCCGAGGCCTGAAGATTCGGTTGTCGGGAGCAAATCTCGGCATCGTACTTGGTGTCGCGGCGGCCTACGTCTTGGTGTTCGTGAGATTCACGAGTACCGAGGAACGCAGCCATCTCATCGAGTATGGGGTCGTAGCCGCCTTCATACATGAAGCTCTCGAGGAGAGGGCGAGGCAAGGCAGGCCCGTTCCCTTTTATCCACTCATAGCCATTCTCGCTACGGCGCTAATCGGAGTCGTCGACGAACTCATACAGCACTTCATCCCCAACCGGGTGTTTGATCCACAGGACATTTTCTTCAACACCTTGGCCGGCGCAATTGCAGTGGCTGGTATCTCGGCACTGGCCTGGGCGCAGAGACGGACCGACTCATACCGGCTGGCGCAGTCGGATGAGCGTGATCAGGAGTAGAAGGCCGACTCCAAACGGTCAGCGGGCAACGAATGTGATACAGCGAGAGAACGCATTGACACCTAAGGAGTCGCAGGTTCGAGTTCTGCCCCCGCAGCCAAGAACGGATAACGAATGTCCGTCAGCAATTTGACGTGCGTTCCTGTATATTGCGATTGAGTTACTACACCTTGGAGGTCGAGAACGTTGGGCGGTATGTTGATATTCGGCATCGTTCTTGCGGTGGCAGGTCTGTCCCTTGCTCTATTCTTCGACGTTGCAGCAACTCTATTCATAGCCATTGGGATAATCATAGCCATAGTCGGAGGAGCAACCGCAGTATACGGTGGCGTACTAGAGAAGGTCTGGGGACTAGGGCTACTTGCCCTCGGCCTCGTAATAGCCGTCATGGGCTTGTTCATGAGTTTCCTTCTCGATCTTTGGATCGTGCAATGGGTAATCCGCTACGGCGGGATGATCATGGTCGTCAGCGGGGTCATCATGGCGGGAATCGGGCTGATCGGAATGTTCAAAGGCGATGACGACAAGCGCATCGATAAGCTGATTGAGAAACAGCTCAAGAGTATGAAGTGACGGACTGTTGGCACGAGTCGAGGTGCTCAAGCGTGTGACCATACTGAGTGATGGATTGACCTTTGATGACGGTGATGCATGACTGAGGGAGCGATGGGCTGATGGTTGACGTACTCCTTTCCCCTGACAACCGATTCACTCTCGATTCGCTCATGGCGAAGCGTGACATGGTGGAAGACAGGCTCTCAACGGATATGAAGACGAGGACGCGCCGCGTCTTGAGCTGGTTGGAGCGAGCACGACAGGAGGAGGACGACCAAGACGCGGCGTTCGTGTTCTATTGGATCGCGTTCGAGGCCGTCTACGGAGAGTGGACACGTGAAGGGCAGGCTCAAAGGGCAAATTTCAAAAAGCTCTTCGAGAAAGCGACAGCTGCAGACACCAAGAATACGATCCGGGACGAGGTGTTGGATAATCTCGGCGATACCATCCTTGAAGTCGTCGCAAACCCCTACATCTTCGAGCCGTTCTGGGACTACTACAACGGGAACTCGGACTCCGACGACGAATGGCAGAACCTTCTGATCAGCGACGTGGAGCGGGTGAGCGTTAGGCTCGAAAATGGGGACGCTGTTGAGCCCCTGGCGGCGGCGTTCGAACGGTTATGCGTCGTCCGCAATCAGCTATTCCGCGGAGAGGCAACTTGGAATCGGTACGTGAATCGGAGCCAGATCGAGGACGGCACGGAGATACTGGCGTTTGTCGTCCTTGCGCTGGCGGATCTGATGCTGGACAAGCCGGAAGCATTTGATCATCCATCCCGCTATCCTTCGGTAGAGAGCGATACGGCGGAGACGGTTGAGGACGTGGCAGATTACGCTATTGCGGTGAACGTCCACAGGCGCATCCGCGACGGTCAAGAAAGAGTGTACTCGTCCGCCGAAGTGAGGAAAGAGCTTGGCCTGGACGATTGAGTA
>JAPPDQ010000080.1 GCA_028875495.1 Chloroflexota bacterium | reverse complement strand
CGGATGATATACAGAATAGCGGCATGGCAAGGATCATCGCAGGTTTCGGCCAGCGCGACCTGCCTGTGGATCCGCCAAGGAAAACTCTCCAGGACATAGCCGGCGGGATGACTTACCAAGCAACGGCAAAAGTCTTCGAATACGTTGAACCAGATGAGGCGGCTCAAACGGTCGCAAGCTCGGCCCCGCGCTTGTTAATCAACGTGCTGAACAAGACTAATGCTGCTGTCGCGACGAATGGCCTGCACGACAACCTGGGCGCTCAGACCGTTCAGGCTCTCGAAGCAACAGCCGAGAGTCCTGTTTTGACTCCCTCGCTGAAGTATGGACATCACACCGCCGGGACAATCATGAATCCGAAGTTTCTCGCGGTGAATCGCAACTTGACGGCGGTGCTGGCCTTAGACGTGATCCGCATGCGCGCCCGTTACGCCGTGGCAACCAGCTACGCACTAGTATTGGATGAGGAAGAGAAACTGGTCGGTCATGTTGCCATCGTGGATATTGCACTGGCCCGTCACAAACAGACCGTCGACGAACTTTGTCGTGCCGACGTGGTCTCAGTGACGGTCGACACCGACCAGGAAGAGTGCACGCGGATCATGCAGCGATATAACGTGAACGAGCTTCCGGTCGTGGACGCAAACGGTGTCCTGCGCGGCATCATCATGGGCGACGACGTGCTGGACGTTCTGAAGGAAGAGGCGACGGAGGACATGTACAGGCTGGCGGGCGTGGGCCATGAAGCGGTGTTCGGTCCTCTGAGTGGGGCGCTCAAGAGCCGACTGCCCTGGCTGGGCGTCAACTTGGCGACCGCGTTCCTGGCGGCCCTCGCGATTGGGTTATTCGAGACGGCTATAGGAAGGGTGGTCGCTCTTGCGGTGTTGCTTCCGCTCGTTACGAGCCAGGGAGGAATGGGCGGTATTCAGACGCTGACCCTGGCCGTCCGCAGCATGGCGCTGGGGGAGCTTCCAAGCACGCAGGGAATGAAGCTCGTGTCGCGGGAACTGATGCTCGGCGCGGCACACGGTCTGCTGTTCGGCCTGCTGGTCGGGATTGCGACGTATGCATGGAAGGGCGACTATATGCTGGGGGTGGTGCTCGCGGTCGCCATGCTGGGCAATATGGTGATCGCCGGACTGACGGGCGCGGGCGTGCCGCTATTGTTGAGGAAGGCGGGCCACGATCCGGCGGTGTCGTCGGCGGTGTTCATCACGACGTTCACCGACATCATGGGAATTCTCCTGTTCCTCGGCATAGCGACGGTGGTCATCGAGCGGCTGGCGTAGGGGTCAGGCGGCCGGAGATGCAGCCAAGCAAGCTGCTATGTGCTTGCGTCCGTTTCGTCCGTCCCCGGCTCCGGGGTTTCAATGAGATGTCCGAGGACAGCCTGCTTCACTTCGGCTTCCTCTCGACTTCCCAGGTCTTTGGCCGCCTCGACAGCCACTTGGGCGGCATACAAGGCGGCCTCTTCCTTGGACAATCCAACCTCGGAAGCGGCATTTCGCGCGGCCTCGATGGCCTGTGCAGCAGCTTCGCCGACCTGAAGATTAATCTCGCTTGCGCCGCGCATCACACCGTACGTGACGCCCCGAAGGGCGTCGAGCGGAGCCGCTCCCGACCTGCCAAGGGCTTCGAGGGTTCCGTGGACGGCAGCTTCCGCCGCTCGCTCGGCCTCGATACCGGCCTCTTGCACCGCTTGCATTGCACCCAGCGTCGCCCCCAGCGCCACATCTGTCGCCTCATCCCCGAGGTCTTCAACCTGATCGGCAATGATCGAAACCGTACGGCTAACGGTCGACCGCAACTGTCTGGCGGCCTCACCGCTTTGGGCCACAGCTTCGACCGCCGTTCTTGTGGATGACGCTATCTGGTATGCGGTGACGCCGACCGCCACATCGAGGCCGGGGATCCCGGGAACGTATCGGAGTGTGGACACCGGGAAGTGGGACAGTACGCTCAGTCCGGGCACGGAGTTGAGGGACCTCAAGTTCGAGCTTGTCTGCGCCAGCAACTCGTCCATCACCACGTCCCTGTCAGCTTCTCCTTCCTCCTTGACCTTGCCGAGCAGAGTCAGGGTAAACAGTCCCAAGACGAAGGCAATGGCGAACAGGAAGTCGTAGCCGGTGAGGAAGAGGGCTGGAAAATCGAAGGTGCTCGTGGGCGAGACCCACTCGACGGCGATCTGGAGGTGTCGGACGCTGAAGTAGTCGACGAACGCGCCGCCGATAAGGGGGCTGATGCCGGCGCCGATGCTGGCTGCCAGGGATACGCCGGTCAGGTAGGAGGTTGACTCCGCAGGCGGGGACATTTTCATGCGAATGGTCGTCGAGGCGATGTTGATTCCCGCGCTGGCGATGCCGATGAGGATGTGCAGGACCACCAGCAGGGGAATCGTCAGGGTGTATTTGTCCGGCAGCGTCGTGAATGTCCAGCCGAGAATGACGAGGAAATAGAGAGACGATGAGAGCGAGAGGATGACCTTGCTGCCGAATCGGTCTACGAACCCTCCCCAGACCTGCAGGAAGAGGACATTCGCCAACTGACTCAAGACGCCCAATCCGACGACGAGCGATAGGGGCATCTCCAGTAGCACGAGCATGTATTCGGTGAATAACGGGTATTCATAC
>JAPPDQ010000148.1 GCA_028875495.1 Chloroflexota bacterium | reverse complement strand
CGCCTGCAAGCATGACCCACCACTCGTCTCGTGAAGGGGTACGCTCGTCGGATACTGATTCGGGGAGTTGGCTGATGATCTCGGCGGTGTTGCGGCTGTCATGGACGACGACCTGAGACCACGCGGCTTCATGACCGTTGCTCTCGCGCAGGTCTGCGAACCGAGTGTGCAGGAGATTAGGCATCGGTAGGCCGTAGTCGATAGGCACGAAGCGCGTGGGAGAGACGCCCCTTATGTCATGGTTGCTGTTGGGGGTCGATACGTGGAGGCGGCGGGCGAGGCCGGCGCCCTTGGATCGGATGTCGTGGCAGTAGCCCGCGGGCGCGATGACGATGTCGCCCCACGCGGCCAGCAGCGGCTCGTACTGGCCGATCTGCCACTGCGTCGTACCGCCGAGGTTGATCCACCACTCGTTGTAGTCGGGGTGGATGTGTGGGTCGGGCGGGGTGCCGGGCAGCGCGCAGATGAGGCCGACTCGATTGCGGCCGTCCATCACGACGACCTCGTACCACGAGCCGCCCGCGTCACGCTCTGCCGCGAGATCCTTGGTGCGGATGAATTGCATCCCGTCCGGCACGTTCGTCATGTATCTGTCCTTATCGAGATTGCGAGTGAGGATAGCACAGTTTTCCGTCCCCGGTGAATGACGGGAAGAGTGTTGTCGGCTATACTTGCCGCACTTGAGAATTTGGAGGCGGAAATGAAGATCGAGAAAGTTAATCCCGACACACTGGCACAGCCGCTGGCGGCGTACTCGCAGGTGGTGCGCGCCGGTACCCTGGTTACGACAGCCGGACTGATAGCCCTCGATTCCGATGGGAAGGTTGTGGGCGAAGGGGACGTCGGGGCGCAGGTGCGGAAGACGCTGGAGAACATGGTCGCGGCTCTGGATGCCGTCGGGGCGACGCTGGACGACGTTATCAAGACGACCCTCTACCTCGCCGACATGGGCGACTACGCCGAAATGAACGCCGTGTACAACGAGTTCTTCGAGGCTTCTAGGCCCGCGAGAGCGACGGTGCAGGCGCCTCTGGTGCTGCCGTCGCTCCTGTTCGAGATGGACGCGATTGCGGTGGTGGAGGACTAGGGGCGACGGACGACAGGCTCACAGTTTGCATTAGGATGAGAGTGTAGCTGTGCTTATGGCGGCGGGCAGCGAAGGGTCTTCGTGAATATCGCCTCGTCAGTATCACCGCGCCAGTAGGCGAGATTCAACTCAGTGACCGTCAGCCATTCATAGTTGATGCAGGCGCCTTCCATCTCGATGAGGAATGTGCCATTGGTGCCTACGACGTCTATCACCCCGAAGGGATTCGGCTTGAGCTGATGTCCCGTCTCCGTGACGATTCCGGTGATGCCGCGATTTGGCAAGACAACGCTTCCCGATGCATCGGTTGTTAGCTCGAACTCCGGCACCGCGTCAAGAACGTGTCCTTCGCCGGGCTTGTATTCATACTGGAATAGGCGAAGTGATACGTTGGGCAGGCTTTTGCCAGCCTGATCGACGATCTTCAAGACCGTAGTTTCCGGCGTATCGTAGAGATATTCGCCGTAGAAGCCCCGGCGATGTCCGCTATTCGTTCTCAGTCCGCCGGCAGTGTGCGGTCCCATGAAGGGTCGGAGCGACGCCATTATGTCACCGATGTGCTCGGGCAATCTGTAGCAGTCCCACACGGCGCGCCAGTATCTTCTGCCGCATCCGGCTCGCTCATCAGGGTCGTTAGCGTCCGGCAATTGTACGTGTCTCGTGTCCATTTGCAGATTGTAAAGATCAATCACTCCCAACTGATGCATCAACTCGTGAATCAGAGCGTCTTCTATGTCGGTACGATCCGGGTAGCGCCATAGGTCGAAGTTATCCACCCAGTGGCCGGTATAGGTATCTTCGTGCCAAATGCCCCACCAGCCGTCCATGTACCACCGAAGTTCATGGGTATGGTGCAATGTTCTAGCTTTGGCTATGTGGAACAGTTCAGCCCGTACGCGGTCTTGCAGGCCGTACTCAGCAAACATCTCATTCATTCGGGCAATATTCCCATGTATCCAATGTTCGGGCGACTGGAACTTTCTCCCTACCCTGGTGGAGAGGGAAAGTGCTTCGTAGGCTTCGGCGCTGAAGTAGAATCCCAGGGTGTAACCCTTTATCCAGTCGACTACGGCGTTGTTGTCTTCGATTAGCTCTTCGATCTCGTTTTGAGAGTCGACGGCGAATGTGACGGTCGGATTGCTTTCCTCGCCGGGCCACTCCGTCAACAGCGTGAACTCAGTGTATTTCCCTGACTCTAAGCCTTCGTGATTGCCTGCTTCCAGCGTCTCGTCGTTCAGTTTCCATTCATAGTCGAATGGCCCCGACGGTCTATTTCCGAAATTCCACACGTAAGCAGTCAGTTCGATGTATTGTCCCGGTTCGGGCCATCGCTTGATACCTTCCTGGGACGGGCAAACGACGGCGCCCTTGAACTCATCGTATGGATAGGGGCAGTCGCCTCCCCGGAAGTAGGCGAGTCGGTATCTCTGATAACGCGGCAAACGCTCGATGTAGGTTACACCCAGATCGATGCCGCCCTTCAATATTGGTCTTTCCGTGAAGGTGGATCTTTCCGACCATATGGGTTCACGCTGTTCGGGTCTGTCT
>JAPPDQ010000172.1 GCA_028875495.1 Chloroflexota bacterium | reverse complement strand
CCTCCCTCCGCTAGAATGGGGACGAACCCCACTCCATGCAGTAACCTGAATGTCCACCCCGGCGCGAAAGCAGTACCTCCGTATCAAGAAACAGCACCAGAACGAGGTCCTGCTGTTTCGCATGGGCGATTTCTACGAGACGTTCGACAACGACGCTCGACTGATATCGCGAGAGCTCGAAATCGCCCTCACGTCGAGGGAGATGGGCAAAGGTACGCGGGTGCCTCTCGCGGGTATTCCCTACCACGCGCTGGACGGCTACCTCGCCAAGCTCATCAAGAAGGGCTACCGCGTCGCAATCTGTGAGCAGACCAGCGACCCGACAACGTCGCGCGGCATAGTCGACCGTGAGGTCGTGCGAGTCGTAACCCCCGGCACGGTCATCGAGGACTCGATCCTCGACCGGAAGGCGAACAACTACCTCGCCGCCGCCGTCACCGACGGGAACATGGCGGGACTGGCCTATGTGGACATCACCACCAGCGAGTTCGCCACGAGCGAGTTCCCCGCCCCCCAACTTGCTGTCGAGCTTGCAGGTCTCGAAGCGGCCGAGCTGCTCGTGGCCGAAGGACACCTGCCACCTGATACGGGCGATGCAACCAACGGCGATGTGTCGATAACCCCCCTCTCATCCGACATGTTCAATGAAGACTGGGCGCGCGAAGCCCTCCACAACGCATTCGGAGTCACCTCGCTGGAAGGATTCGGATGCGAGCGCCTTCCCTTGGCCGTCCGTGCCGCCGGGGCCATCGTCCGGTACCTTGAAGACCACCGGAGCGGCGCTGTCGGACAACTGAACGCGCTCTACACCTACTCCACGGAGTCACACATGGTCCTCGATCCGCAGACGCGCCGAAACCTCGAGATCTTCGAGGGCGGGCGCTGGGGCGGGGACACAGCGGCGTCTCTGCTCGCTGTGCTCGACCGTACCAAGACCTCGATGGGCGCGCGCCTTCTCCGCCGATGGGTCGGGCGGCCCCTTTTGAATGTTCAGGAACTCTCGAAACGACAGGACGCGGTTGAGTGGTTCCACCGCAGCGCCGTTCGCCGCAGTCGTGTGACCGCGGTACTTCAGAAGATCGCGGACATCGAGCGCCTAATCAACAAGGTGAGCGCCTCTGCCTCCAGTCCCCGCGACGTGGTTAGTTTAGGTCGCAGCCTCGCCGCCGCGCCGGAGATATGGACCATTCTCGGCGAGGATGAGGACGCGCCGGCTATTGCCTGGATCACCGATGGGGTACAAGACGCATCCGAGACCGTCGATCTCATCGGGCGGGCAATCACCGACGACCCACCGCTCAACGTGGGAGACGGCGGCGTCATACGCCAAGGCTTTTCAGACGATCTCGACAGGCTGCGCAACTCTTCCCGTGAGGCGCAGGACTACATCGCGTCCCTCGAAAAGACCGAACGCGAACGGACAGGCATCAAGTCGCTCAAGGTCGGCTACAACAAGGTCTTCGGCTACTACATCGAGATAAGCCGTGCCAACCTCTCACAAGCGCCCGATGACTACATTCGTCGCCAGACGCTGGTCAACGCCGAACGCTTCATCACTCCCCAAATGAAGGAGTACGAGTCGCTCATCCTCAATGCTCAGGAGCGCATAGTTGAGCTGGAGTCGACCTTGTTCCGCCAGGTCTGCAGGCAGATCGCAGACGCCGCAGTCCCCATCATGACCGTAGCACGGGCAATTGCGCAGGTGGATGCCTTCGCGTCTCTGGCCGAAGTCGCCGAGCGGCAGGGATACGTTCGGCCGGAACTCAACGAGGGAGATACGATCACCATCGTGCAGGGCCGGCATCCCGTAGTCGAGAACACTATCGAAGCCGGGAAGTTCGTGCCCAACGACATCCGGCTCTCTACACGCGATGAGCAGGTCATCATGCTCACCGGTCCTAACATGGCGGGCAAGTCCACCTTCATCAGACAAGTCGCGGTCATCACGCTCATGGCGCAGATCGGCAGCTTCGTGCCAGCCGACTCGGCCACCGTAGGCGTCGTGGACCGCATTTTCACCCGCGTCGGTCTCCAGGACGACCTCTCGACCGGCCAGTCGACCTTCATGATCGAGATGCTGGAGACGGCGACCATCCTCAATCACGCAACACCGCGGTCGCTCGTAGTCCTCGATGAGATAGGACGCGGCACGAGCACCTATGACGGTCTGGCCATCGCGCGGGCCGTAGCAGAGTTCATCCACAATCACCCACGAGCAGGATGCAAGACCCTCTTCGCCACGCACTACCACGAGCTCACGCAGCTCGCCGACGTGCTCCCGAAGGTGCAGAACTACAACGTCGCCGTGGTTGAGGAGGACGGTGAGGTCGTTTTCCTCCACCGAATCGTGCCGGGCGGAGCCGACAGGAGCTACGGCGTATACGTCGCGCGGCTGGCGGGGATGCCCTCTGCCGTCATCAACCGTGCGTGGGAAGTCCTTACGGAGTTGGAGGGGAAGCCATCGGCTACTGCGGCGAACGGAGGCCCCTCACCTTCAACTGCGGAAGCGCAGCAGCTTTCGCTCCTGCCCACCACGCCTCCGGTCATCGACGAACTGCTGGCTCTCGACGTTTCGTCCCTGACGCCGCTTGAGGCGATCACCAAGCTGTACGAGATACAAGAGCGGGCTCGGTAG
>JAPPDQ010000040.1 GCA_028875495.1 Chloroflexota bacterium | reverse complement strand
AACTAGGGTGGCTCGAAACCCTCCTCATTCGTCAATCCTGCGCCAGCCGTGACTCCCTGAACGCCACCGCCGCCTCCAGGAAGAAATGCGAGGCGCGGTGCGCCACCAACACCTCGTGTGACATCTTCTTGCCGGCCGCGTGAACGGCGTCGGTCACCTGCCTCGTGAACTCCTTGACTCGCGGGTGCTCCATCTGGCCGGGCAGGCCCATCGACTGAGAGAGGTCCTTCGGTCCGATACCGTAGTAGTCGATCCCCTCCACTGACAATATCCCGTCGATATTGTCGAGCGCATCGACGTGTTCGATCAGTGCCATAACGATGACTTGCGAGTTCGCGTGGGCCATGTACTCAGACCTCGGCGGACCAAACCCGAAGTGAGTCGCCCGCGAGAACGACAGGCTCCGCCGACCTTCAGGCGCGTAGCGGCACCCCTCAGCCAGCTTCCGCGCGTCCTCCTCCGTGGTGATGTTCGGCGCGTGAATCCCCATGATCCCCCGCTCCAGGAACGAGTGAATCGTCGGAAGCTCCACGTCCGGCACCATCCCAACGGGCGTCAGCCCGCTCATCTGCGCGACGCGGCTCTGCTCTTCCAGGTCACTCAGCGTGAAGGTCCCATGCTCGCCGTCGAAGATGGCGAAGTCGTAGCCCGCTATGCCAAGCAGCTCCACCTGCTCCGACGACGGCGAATTGAACTGGCACCCAAACGCGATCTCCCCCTTCCTCATCTTCTCGAAGATGTTGTTGGTCCGCAGGGTCACGTTGTGGGCCGTCCGGTCTTGAAGGGTCATGTGGTGCGTCTCCTTGTGGGAATTTCAAGAATTCCCCGATACTTGATTGAAGCGGATGATTCGTCTTGCTCTATTCTCCAGAACGTGACTCAATCTGCGTCTTGAGTTGTTGGGCGATATCAGAAACTGTGTTATCCACGTCCACACGCATAATGTCCAACTCCGCGTAGTTGGTATGGGCTTCCAACTGGGGATCGATTATGTTGTTGATGGTGACGCTTCGGGAAACACTGTCGCGATCGAACTTCCACGTGACTGAAAGGCTCAGGTTAAAGTCGTTGTTACCTACACCTGTGTATCCATTGAATGTGCAATGGTGTCCAATCTCAAGCGACCGCTCATTACTAAGCTTAAATCCCTGAATCTCTATATGCTGCCGTTTCGTACTCTCCCAGTTCCTGACTTCAAGGAGCGCGCTCGAATTCGACGTTTGCCGACCTAGCTTGATATATGAACTCTGTCTGAAAACGCGAAATAATTGCTCTCCCAGCAGTCTACATGTTGATTCCAACCCGTCCAGCAGCGGACGGATATGAGTTCGGTAGACGGTGTCCAGCGTCTCGACATCGGAATCGTCTGGTGCGGCACCCCGTCTCTCGTTTACGAAAGCAGTAATTTCCTGGCTAATTTCAAATCGTCTCAATAGGCCATGAAGTGCAGTTGGTGGCACAACTTCGCCATCAGTTCGAGTTTGACGCGCCGTGCCGCCGTATACGACGGTTTTGGCTGAGACATTGGGTATCAGTTCTGCAATCCTGTTGAGTGATGTGAAGTAGTCCGAGGAAATCGTGGAACCGGACTTGATCTCGACGGCGTGGATTCCCTGACCGGTCTCGTAGAACAAGTCGCATTCGAGACCCCTGGAGTCGCGAAAAAAAGAAAGGTTGGATTCGCGTCCCTGATTGAAGCGGTGTTTGAGCGCCTCGACGACAACCAAGTTCTCGAAAAGCGCTCCACGAAGGGGATGCGTGATGACTTGCTCGGCGTTTTCGATGCCTATGAGATAGCTGGCAAGTCCCACATCGTAGAAATAAAGCTTAGGCGACTTGACTAAGCGCTTGCGAATATTGGCGTGAAACGGCGGAAGTTGGAACACGATGTAGCTGGTCTCCAACACTGTAAGCCACTCTTTGGCGGTTGTGTGGGATACTCCAGCGTCCGAACCTAGGGAGCTAAGGTTGACCAACTGTCCAACTCGTCCCGCACAGAGGCGAACGAACCGCCGGAAGCTGGAGAGGTTTCGTATCTCTCCCAGCCGACTGACATCGCGCTCTACGTAGGTCTCGATGTAGTCGCCGAGCGCCTGCCGTGGGTCGAGTCCGTGGTCGAGAATTCGAGGATAGAACCCTGAGTGCAAGATGTCGTCAATCGAGCCGCTTGCACCCATGCGTTGCCGTTCCGTAAGAGAGAACGGCAAGAGGCGGAGCAGTGCAGTCCTCCCTGCGAGAGACTGACTGATAGCGTTGGAGAGCCTGAACTGCTCACTGCCGGTGAGCACGAACAGGCTGTTGCGGCCTCGTTCGTCTGCAAGAACCTGAAGGTAGGATAGGAGTGCGGGAACATGCTGGATCTCATCGATGATTGCGCCTTCTCCAAGTTGATCGAGAAAGCCCCGAGGATCGGACTCGGCGAATTCCCGCTGGTCGGGCGCTTCCAGATTCACGTATTCTAAGTTGGAGAAGGCTGCGCGGCAGAGCGTCGTCTTACCGGACTGGCGTGGGCCCGTCACGGTCACGAAGGGATACTGTTCAAACAGGGTCGTCAAACGGCCCGTGATTTCGCGCTCGATCATGGACACCAAGATACCAACAAAGTGCACAAATTGCAAGTAGTACTTTCAGATTGTG
>JAPPDQ010000469.1 GCA_028875495.1 Chloroflexota bacterium | reverse complement strand
CGCGCGCAACAGCACCTGTTATCCCGGCAAGCAACGAGGACAAGGTTTCTTTCGCTTGAGGCATCCCGTCAAATTCAGGAATAAGGCTCTCGTAAAACGCCAACGACGGTCCCAACACACGAAACTGCCCTTGGTTATATAGAGATATACCTGAAAAGGGTTCAACAATGTGGAGATTCTTGCTCTCTGCTTTCGCGACAAGGTCCGCAGCGCTGTCGAGATTCTCTTTCAAGCGGCGACCGATGCTTTCGTCCGTTACACGGCCATCCAGGAACTTCTCGGCAAGTCCCTGATTGTGCTCCCACGGCTTGTGGATCCACAGTTCTTTGACACTCAGTCGATCCAAAACGACATGCAAGCCGTTCACGTGGTCCTGGTCTGGATGAGTAGAGACTACGGCGTCGATTTCCGTCGTCTCGTAATACTTCTCGATGTGAGTGACAACGTCTTCCCCGGTTTCCTGAAAGCCGCCGTCAATGAGCACTACGTTCTGCTCACTTCTATTCCCATGGAGATTCCCCCACCGCAAGGCGATGGCGTCTCCGCTCTTCGACTCTTTCCCTACGCCAAGTACGTCGATGTCGTAACCCACTTCTGTCGTTCCCTTCCCCGAGTGGATCTACGATTCTTTTCTAGCTTGGACTCGCCGTGTACGCGCCGCACGATTGCGCGTCACATCCTACCAGCAGCTCCCGAGCCGTCGAGGCGGGCGGCAGCCGGTGGAGGCCAGTGCTCTCGAGCAGGGAGAGTCTCACCGGAACACCAACTCGAACCGTGTATCCGCCGTACGGAAGCGCGGGCTGAACACCGTCACGATGGTCGCGATTCGGCGATCACCTTCCATGCAGAATGCAACAGGCCGATTGGAATTTCGCCTCCCCGTGAAGGTAAACCCGAGGAGCTTCGCGTCGAATCGCAAGTCAGGTTGTCTCTCTTCGTCGCCCACCAAGCTCGAAATCAACTCTGGATCGGGCGAAGCCGCGTCGACCCACAAATCGCGATCCACCCAGGACGCCCCATCGCCAAAATCCCCGTGCCACCGGTGCGTCAAGATCCGGTCGTTCTCTTCAAGCTCACCCTGCTCGTGTGCCCCGACGAACGTCTCCAGGGTTAGTGAGACGTGCTTCGGCAAACCGTTCTCGCCAGAGTATTCGGGGTCGTCACTGCGTGACCATCCCAGATTCCTGAACATCGAAATGGGGCGTGTCGGTCGAGTTCCCGCAGGGAGGACGGAAACGGCTCCGATCACGACATATGAACGTCTCCCCTCTTGGGCTGGATCCCGGTGGTTCAGAACAAAGCAATACTGACCGCTTCGGGCGACTCTGTACCGTCCGCTCTCGCTGAGTACATCCCATCGGCCAGCGTACTGAGCCTCCTCAGACCTCGTGACTTGCGGAAGGAGTGCCAGAGTTCCGAGCGGGTATGAGTAGAATCGAGTGCGATTAGTGATTCGATCGGGCTCCAGAAAATCCTGTGCCCGCGCTGGGGGGGCCAGCAGAGCCCCGGCCACCGCGAGGAACAGCCAGACGCGCGTCATCCCCGTCACCCTTCCTGGCCCCTCTCGCTTGCTGCCTCATCGTCGGCATCTGGAGAGGATCCAGCCGCCTTGGGGGCTGCGACGGCAGCCACCACGGACCACAGGATTAGGACGATCGATCCCCAAAGTGGGTCCAACCCGGATCTCTGATGTACGGGGAGGCTGACTGCAAGAACCCACGCCACGAAGCTCCCCATCGTCAGGACGATCTGTTTCGTAGCCGTAACTCCCCTCGCACGAAGATAGAAGGGGAGAAGAACGAGCAGCACGCCGGCCGAGAGCTCGATGGCAAGGTCCCGGATGGTGATTTGGTTGTAGACTAACCCCTGGATGGCCAGGTGAGCCGCGACGACCTCAGCCGGGATCAGCTGAGCAACCCGCTCAAGGTGCTGCTTCATTGGAACCCTCCAACGTACATGACATGCATCCCCTGCGCTTCATCGGAGCACGGGAATCAAGCGGGAACGGAACTGTCCCGGGCGAAGCGACTGACCCCCCCAAGCTACCGTTTCACGAGTAGTTGGGCCAGAGCCAGTCTGTCCGGAGGCGCACGCTGCACAGGCGAAACCCCGAAGGGGCACCCAAGGTCGGGCACCCGGTCGCCTTGGGTGGGAAACCAGGATCGCTACGTTCAGGGTTCCCGCCAACCCCAGCGCCCGTTCGAGGCGAGGGTGATCGTCCCCCTGACCGGGTCGACCGACGTTTCGACGACCTCGAAACTCATCGTCCGGATGGCCGCGAAGCCCTCGACCTCAAGCCCGGGTTGAACGCTGCGCATCACGTCGCGCGCGGACAGGAAGGTCGTGCCGCGAGTCACGACATCGTCGACGAGGACGACTCGTTCAAGATCGGATCCTAGGTCGCCCCGCCAGCGAAGAGATCCGCTGAGGGTGGAGACATCCGGTCGCCCGCCGCCCGGCGATCCATGCGCCTTCGGGACCGCCCGGGTCCGTTCGAGAAGCTGCTGGACATCGCGCCCGAGGCCCTGCTCGTGAAGAGCTCTGGCAAGACTGAGTCCAGGCCAGAGCGTGTCGTCTGTCCTCCGGGGCGCGCTGCGAGGACTGGGTACCAGGGTCGCGTCGGGTCCGAAGACGCCCTTGAAGG
>JAPPDQ010000293.1 GCA_028875495.1 Chloroflexota bacterium | reverse complement strand
TGGCAAGTACGCGTACCGTGCGTGATACCCCGGCATGCCACCGTTGTGTCCTCGGAAGATGAAGCCATGCTCCGAACTCGGAAAATTGCCTAGACCGTATCCAGGTTGCAGGTGTCCCGACAGCGTGGTCTCCGATCTTTCCATCCGTGCAATTGAATCAGGCGAGACCATCTGGCGGCCGTCGAAACTACCTCGGTTGAGGAGCATCCTGACGAAGTTCGCCATCTGTCGCGGCGTCGCGCTCAATGCGCCGGAGGGGCGCACGACGATGTGCTCATAAGGCACTCGAATCCCTTCAGCGTTGTAACCCGCTGCCAGTCGCGCTTCGAGATCGTCCGTCAGCAGCATTCCGGCTCCGGCCAGCTCCAATGGCTCGAGGATTTCGTGTTTGAGGAACTCTTCAAATGGGCGCCCGTCGAGTTCCTGAACGATGTACGCTGCGACCGCCGGGCCGGCGTTCGAATACGACAAATGGAGGCCCGGAGGCCATCGGCAAGACAGCGACTCTCGAATGTGATCGATCCCCTGCCGTAGAGAGAGAGGCGTCGGGTCGTTGCTCGCATAGTCCTTGTCCAGCAAGTGAGCTAGGCGCACCGGCGTCTCGGTGTCCCACCTGTTGCGAATTCCAATCTCCGGCGCGAGTTCAGCGACCGTGTCTGTCAACCGCAGCATCCCGCGCTCTTGAAGGATGAGCGCGGCGAGGCCAACGAAGCTCTTCGTGATGGAGCCAAGGCGCCAATAGGTGTTCGCATTGGCTTCGCGACCGGTGTTGGGATCAGCCATCCCAATGCCGGCTGTCCAGATTGCCCTGTCCTTCGATACGAGAGCCACTCCTATAGATCCGTGTCCAACTTCATCCAGCTCCCTTTGGATTGCTGCACGAAGCTCTTCGAGCGTTGACGGCTTGACCGGATCAGATGCGGCAGATAGAACGCTCGCGGTCGATATCAAGCAGATCATTGCGAGCCTGCTAGTCGTCAACGGACGACGCCACGAGGTCAATCGCATGGACGCCGCCTCAGGTCCGGTATCCGACTTCACCTGGCGGGCCCTCGTTCTGGCGCGGCGGCCGCTTGGGAACAACTCAAGCTGGCCCGGAAGTTCATGAGGGCAGCCAGAACCATCCGACAGTCAGTAAGAGAAGGAAGACCGGTATTCCAGAGAAAGCGATGACAAGGCTTCGCTTGGTTCGACGAGTCAGGTACTGGTGGCAGATTACCGCGACACAAACTCCAAGAAGCAGCAGCCAAGGCGGATAGCGCTCAACCGCAAGCATCGCAGTTTCTACTAGGCCCTCTCCTCCGACCCGAGGCACTGCCAGCCAACTCAGGACAAGGAACGCTCCCCAAGTGACTCCCGCCATGATTGCCCCCATGACTGCCATGCCTGTCAGGCTCGCTGTCACGACCGCCAACATCATGAAGACTGCTGTTGAAATGATGGGAAAAAGGAAGACGTCCGGGGAGGTCGATGGGGAGCCGGATAGGTAGCTTGAGACTGCCAGTTGCGCAACGATCTCTGCGGGAATCATCGATAGGGCCAAGAGTATCGCCTTGCTGGCCAGAAGCGTCCCACCGGTAATGGGCCGACTCAGCCAGAACGCCGTGCTTCCCACCGTGGCGTCATCATGCACCAGCTTCGAGACAATAGCGGCTCGCATGAGAGGGTCGAGGAAGATTGCTAGCAGGCCAAAAAATACCAGGACAGCGAATTCGAGCTCAGCGCTGCTTGGAGTGCCAACGTTCTGAGCTGGCCCACGCCCGTCGAGGAACAGCTCGGCTTTTGTGTCCAATACGACAGAGAGGATCAGGATCGGGCACCAAATCCCGAACAGCACCCATGCGCGGCGGAAGTCCTTACGGACGAGGTGAAGAATCAAGCTCATCCTCTCTCCCTCCCTTGGGATCGGTAGGTCCGAGCAAGCGCCATGAAGATCTCCTTGAGGGACATGCGGTTTACGGTGACCTCTCTCGCTTCCGGCATGACACTGCGAATGAAGTCGTCGCCTGTCCCCTCCTTGTACTCGCTGTCCACGAACCTGACGGTTCGCCCCACCGTCTCCGGTAGCAGCCACGTATCCGGCAGCACATCAGGCAGCCGCCCGCCTGATTCCAGAGTCAACTGGCAAGAGCGGAATCGTGCCTCGAGCGACACCGTGCACTCAGAGACGCGTAAAGACCCCTTGTCAATCACGCCCACCCAGTCCACTAGCCGCTCCACCTCATCGATGTCATGAGATGACACCAGCACGGTCCACTCGGTCCGATCGCTGAGTTCCAGTAGGCCTCGCATGAACTCGTCCCTCACGAGGGCGTCTAGTCCGCTGAACGGTTCATCCAGGACAACCAGTTCCGGCCGGTACGCGAGCGAAACGAGCAAGGCCACCTTGATACGCATGCCCCGCGAGAAGCTCTTGATCTTCTGTGAGAGAGGCAGGTCGAACTGCTGCGTCAGCTGGCGGCACAGGTCTTGATCCCATGAGGGGTACATTGGCCGGCAGAAGTCGATCAAGTCCTGAACGCTCATCCAATCGGGCAATTCCTGGTTCTCGGAAACGTAGCCGATGCGGGTGAATTCCGAGGGGCCTAGGCGGGTTGACTCGGTTCCCAGGACAGTGGCCCGACCGCCCGTTGGCCGAATCATGTTC
>JAPPDQ010000230.1 GCA_028875495.1 Chloroflexota bacterium | reverse complement strand
CCAAGCGAACGCGCCCTGGAAACGATAAGCTCGTTTATGAGCCCGGTAAGGACCGCAACCACGATGTCGAGGCTCGGTTCGTCCGTGAAGCGGAGGCCTTTGACAAACCGTGTCCTGACGCCCTGCTTTTCCATCCAGTCGGTGACGGCCCTTCCGCCGCCGTGTACGACAACTGGCTGAATGCCCTCCCGCTGAACGGCAATGAGGTCCTCGATCGTCGTATCGTGACTCCCAAGGGTGCTGCCGCCTATTTTTACTACGATCGTCCCATTATGAGAATTCTCCGTTTGGCCGGCGGATTGGATAGAGTGGGACTCTTCATCCCCGACGAATTCTGGCCGTGATAGCATGTCAATTCTGTACGGTTAGCGATTCGGTACGTGCGTAAGAAAACGCCGACATTGAAGATATCATACAGGTGGAGGCAGCGTCGCTTACGGCTTTGGGTCTTTTAGCGACGCATTATGAAGTCTTCGTCCTCGCCTCGAGCGCGGTCGCGAGCGCGCGTGTACCAGTCGCCTTCATCATCGTCCTCATCGTCCTCTTCCCCGTAACCCAACTCGCGGCCAAGGTTGGGCCTGCCGAGCGTCTGTGCGGTCTTCGAGAAGAATTCCTCGCGGCTCGCCTCGGTGGGGGCCACTTTGAACGTCCCCCAAATCGCGATGAAGAAAGCCGAGATAATGCCGAGCGACACTCCGACGGCGAGGCCGCCTAATGCGGCCGGGGAGTTCGAAAGTTGGTCGCTCCCCAGAATAAAGTGCAGCACGAGACCTACGCCAAGCCCGGCGAACATCAGGGTGATGCCAAGTACGGTAGCGAACACCACGAACATGAAGATGAAGTGGATGATGTAGTTACCGATATCTCGCAGGAACAGCGTCACTGTCACGCCTCCACTCGTTCATACGACTCCACGGCACTTGCTCCCTTGCTCCGCAGAGTCCTGCCGTTTCTCAACCGGAAGGGGTTTTCCGGGTTTACGTTCGGAATACCCAGTCCCTCAAATGCTTCGTCTGCTATGTGCTGTAAGCCGAGTTTTCGATAACGTACCCTTCGGTGAGGTCGCAGCCCCAAGCGGACGCAGAGCCCTCGCCCGACCCGACGCGAACCCTGATTCTCACCTCTTCCTCGCTCATGGAACTCACGACTGCGTCCTTCAAATAAGAGATGCTCATGCCCTCATGGACAATGTGGATCTCGTTGATGAAGATGTCCACGTCGGACTCCTCGAACTCGATGCCGCTGTTGCCGAGTGCCATCATCACGCGCCCCCAGTTCGGGTCGCGCCCATATATCATTGCCTTTACGAGAAGCGAAGACACTATCTTTCGAGCGGCTCGACGGGCGTCCTGCAAGGTGTGGGTGCCCTCCACAGTCACTTCGACAAGATGCGTAGCGCCCTCCCCGTCCCGGGCCATCTCCTTGGCAAGCTCGACGCAGACATAGGTGAGCGCCTCTTGAAAATCTCCCGCCTCCGGCGTGCCGCCACGAATTTCGGCGCCCCCTGCCCTGCCGTTCGCCAGCAGGACAAGAGTGTCGTTGGTGCTCTGATCCCCGTCCACGTCGATCATATTGAACGACGCATCGGCTGCGTCCTTTAGAGCTTGCTGCAGGAAGGAAGGCTCAACCGCGGCGTCGGTAGTAATGAACGAGAGCATGGTCGCCATGTTGGGGTGAATCATCCCCGACCCTTTGGCGCACCCGCCGATGACGATCTCGCGACCATCGATCTGCGCCGAGACGGCGACCTCTTTCGGATGGGTGTCGGTGGTCATTATCGAGCGAGCGAAGCGGTTCCCGCCGTCGTCGCTGAGGATGATGTTGCCGAGATTCTGCCTCACCAGGGCCATGGGAAGCTCAACGCCGATGAGTCCGGTGCTTCCTATAAGAACGTCCTCGGGATCAACATCGACGTGCGTCGCGGCAAGGGCTGTCATTTCCTCGGCGTCTGTCAGGCCCTGCTGCCCTACGGAGCAGTTGGCGCATCCACTGTTCGCGACGATCGCGCGGGCGGTGCCGTTGGCAATCCTCCGACTGCTGAGCGTGACGGAAGGCGACAGCACTTTGTTCTGGCTGAAGACCCCGGCGGCAGACGCGGGCGAGTCGGACAATACGATGCCAAGATCGAAGACGCCGTCACCCGCCGTCTTGATTCCGGCATGTACACCGCCTGCCGTAAATCCCTGGGCTGACGCTACGCCGCCGCGATGGATCATCTGTATCACCGCGCTCATCCGGGAAACCCCAACTCCATGTGTTCCGCTGCCTCGCGGCTAGCTAGGAAAAGTATAGCAGGTTCGAGTTTGGACTCGCTAGGCGGGAACCCTTACAAGGCCATTACATATATCCTGTCATTCCTCGCTTCGCTCCGCTACGTTCGGAACATCTCATGTCGGTTCCCGCCGACACCAATAAGCATGAAAACCGTAGGGTCGATTCGAGAATCGACCCTACGAGAGGTTATTTTCAGGGTAGTGTCATCTGCCGGGGCTGCCAGACCTTCCCCTAAGATGGGCTGACAGGGGTAGGCATTTAGCTATTGCCCCACTTTGAAAGCCCCCCCCCCCGCCATTGTCATTCTGAATGCAGTGTAGCGGAGTGAAGAATCTAAAATGCCCGTCCCAACACAGGGTGGACATGAGGAATTCGT
>JAPPDQ010000496.1 GCA_028875495.1 Chloroflexota bacterium | reverse complement strand
CTAACGGTAAGGTCATTACCTTTTGGCACGACGATGAGAAGACGGTAGACGAGGTACGAAAGATTTCGCCCGAAGACGCAGACGCGTGGATGGACTGGGCGAACCTGTGGCACAGGGCAGTGCGGATTCTCAGCAGCTACTATCTCGGGCCGCCACCCTCGCTGGCCGAGCTTACGGAGCGGTTCCGCGAGGAGGGAGAGGAAGAGCTGCTGGAGACGCTGCTGACGGTGCCTTACCGGGACTTGATCGACCGCCACTTCGTGTCGGACGAGGTCAAGGCCGCGGTGAGCCTCGGCGCGACGGACATGGGGGACATCAGCGCGCCGGGAAGCTCGTACATCATTGCGCTGTACAGGTTCAGCGCGTTCCGCCAGGACACGGAGAACTACGGGATCGTTCGCGGCGGGATGGGGGCGATCACCCAGTCGATGGCGCGGTCGGCAGAGGCGGCGGGGGTTTCGATTCGGACGGGGGCGGAAGTGGAACGCATCTTGACCGAGAACGGAAGGACGGTCGGGGTTCGGCTGGCTGACGGCGAGGTGATAGATGCGGATGTCGTGCTGTGCAACGCAGACCCGAAGCGGACGTATCTCAAGCTCCTTGATGAGGGTGACCTCGACCGGGAATTCGTCGAAGAGGTGAAGGATCTGAAGACCATGTCGGCGTCGGCGAAGTTCCTCTGCTCGCTGAGAGAGCTGCCGGACTTCTCGGCATATCTCGGCTCGGAGTATGACCCGGAGCACCTGGCAATGATCTCGCTGAGTCCGTCGGTCGAGCTTTCCGAGTCGACTTGGAGCGACGCGAAGAATGGGATTGTGCCGGACACTCCCATCATTCAGGTGCAGATACCCTCGGTATACGACAAGACGGTTTCTCCGGAGGGGCGGCACGTGCTGTCGCTATGGGTGCTGTTCCTTCCGTCGCATGTGCGTGACGGGTCATGGTCGGAGGTGCGACAGCAGTTCGGAGAGCGGCTTATCGACGTGGTGACGGAGTACGCCCCGAATTTCAGGGACGCGATCATCGACTGGACGCTGCTGACGCCGGAGGACATCGAGGAGCGGATCGGCCTGACGGATGGGAACATCAGGCATCTCGACATGATTCCGCAGCAGATGATGTCGCGGAGGCCGCTGCCGGGGTGGTCTGACTACCGGACTCCCATCGAGGCGCTGTACCTGTGCGGGGCGGGCACGCATCCCGGGGGCGAGGTGACGGGAGCGCCGGGGCATAACGCGGCGCACGTCGTGCTGGAGGAATTGGGGCTTAGCTAGGATCACCAAGCGTGCATCAAAGCGGCGCAACGCGGTTCACGCTCAGGCCCACGGGACGCTCGAACTCCTTGTAGCGAATACGGACTTCGACGCCGTTGACGCTACGCGTGAACCCTGCCGTCTTTTCCATGCTCTTGGTCTCGATTTCCAGGACGTTGTAGCCCTGCTTGACGTCATCGAGTTCGAGGACGAATGAGAAGAAGTGGGCCGACATGGCAAACGGGGCCTGGACGTCCATGCCTCCGGCCATGACGGTTGCCATACGGAGGGCGCGCTCGTCGGTGACTTCGGCCTTTTCCATGGGTAGGACACGCTCGTTGAAGCGTATCTCGATATCGTCTTCCACGCAGAAGAAGGAGAAGCGAATGTTGAGGACGGGCTTGCGGAGCTCGCCTTCGGCTTTCGCGCTTTCCAAGTCGTCGGCGACCAGAATGTTGAGGGTGGCGGTCTCCCCTTCCACGAGGTTTACGGGGAGTTGGCGGTCGGGGGTGGTCGATTCCTCGCCGGTGACGCCCTCGCGAGGGGCGAGCATGTAGCGCTTGTTGCGGCGTTCGTAGACCTCCGGGTGGCCGATCTCTCGGAGAATTTTGTACTCACGCTCACCGAAGGGCCACGGATAGTAGCCGTCGAAGATACCGGCCCAGCCGTGGTAGCGGAGCGTCTGGCTGAGGGCGCGGAACATCTCGGCGTCGGGTTTACCGACGCGATGGTCGTAGATGCGGCGCGGCGGACGGTAGTACGCGGGGACGCCGACGCGATTGGCGATGTCGGGCAGCCACCGGTCCGACATTCCGGTGTCGATGAGGTTCGCCCGCTCGCTGCCGACGACCATGTCGACATCGCCTTCGCTTATCCACGTGGCCACGTCGAGGCCGATGTCGAGGTTCGCCTGCTCGTCGGCGTGAACGCGGGCCATGATCGGAATCTTGCGACCCTGCTGCGCGCCGATGGAGTCCACCAAGTCACGGACCTCTTCGACGAAGCGGTTCATGGCCGAGATGCCGGCCTCGGTCTCCTCCATACGGAAGTACAAGGGGAAGAACATGAAGTCGAGCTCGATGCCGTCTGCCTCGTAGTCGACAAGCATTTCGCGGATCATGGCCTTCTTGTCGTCCCAGACCAGGTGGTTCGTGAAGTCGTACGCCCATTGGGTCTGATGCTTCGGCCAGCGAGGGTCGTTCACGCCGTGGCATACGGCGGCTTCGTGCCGCCAACGCAGCCATCCGCATCTGTCGACCCCTGGGGCCTGGGCGTCCTGGAGACGGAGGCTGGGGAAGACTTTCAACCCATGCCGGCGGCCGTGTTGGATGACCTCTCGGACCACACCTCGAAAGCCAGCACCCCGTCCACCAGCGGATGCGGGCCATGTTCGGGGGAG
>JAPPDQ010000231.1 GCA_028875495.1 Chloroflexota bacterium | reverse complement strand
CATCCTTGTTGACGACTGCGGGCTGAAATACAACATCCTACGGATGCTCCGGGCGCGGGGCTGCGAGGTCAAGGCCCTGCCTGCCAAGAGCACCGCCGAGGACATCTTGAGCCTCAAGCCAGACGGAGTCTTGATGTCTCCCGGTCCGGGAGACCCGGAATTGCTCGATTACGCGGTCGATGCGGCGCGTGGGATCGCAGGCAGGGTACCCATCCTCGGCATCTGCCTCGGCAACCAGATGATCGGGCGGGCATTCGGCGGCAAGACGTTCAAGCTCAAGTTCGGCCACCGGGGGGCGAACCACCCGGTCAAGGACCTCGAGACGGGCCGGGTCTACATCACCGCGCAAAACCACGGGTACGCAGTCGACCCCAATTCTCTGCCCCCCGAGCTTGAGGTCAGTCACGTGAATCTCAACGACGGCACCGTGGAAGGTCTTCGCCACAAGACGATGCCGATTATGACCATCCAGTACCACTCGGAGGCATCACCCGGCCCTCTGGACAACGAGTACATCTTCGACCGGTTCATTGATATGGTGCAGAAGAGTGATGTGAGATAACGATGATACGAGCTAATAAGATGCGGACAACCATAACTATCAACAGCACATTGCTGGATGAATTAGTGGAGATGACCGGTGAGAAGTCAAAGAGCGTCGCGCTTAGCACGGCGGCAGAGGAATACGTGCGCAGTAGGAAGTTGAAGGATCTTAAGGATTTTTGGTTGGGAATTCGGGTCGATAACGTCCGACATGAGAATAAAGAGGTCGACTTACAGCGATTCCCTGAGCAAAATGCCATCAGGAAACAGGATGGAGTGTGTTGACGTGTCTGTTTCGATCAACGTGCAAGGCACCCGCAAATCATTCGCTGTCCGTGAGTTCTTGCGCTCCGACGAAAGAGAGATCCTGATGGCAGGTCAGATGACGACGTGAAGTCTTCGCTCTCGGGAATCAAGGCGATATCGTTCGACGTGGACGGGACTCTCTGGGACTTCGAGGACGCCTTGCGGCGCGGTCTCGAAGCAGCCCTGCGAGAAGTCCGGCTGATCGATCCTGAGGGTACAGAGGGCCTCACGGTCGACCATCTCGACCAGGCGTGGATGGTGGAGCGCGACCGGCAATGGGGAACGATCACTGACCTCGTCAAGCTGCGGCACGATGCCATGAGGCGGGCATTCGCCGATATCGACACGCCGGACAAGGATCTGACCAATCGAGCCACCGACGCCTACCTCGAGGAGCGAAACCGCAACAGTCGCCCATTCGACGACGTTGTCCCCGGACTTGAGGCTCTGCACGGAATGTACACGCTCGGAACCTTGACCAACGGGAGCATGCGCCCGGAACGCCTAGGGCTGGAGAAGTTCTTCGACTTCATTGTGATGTCAGTCGAGCATGGCGGCATCGAGAAGCCCGACCCGCGCATCTTCGAGATAGCAGTACGAGAGGCCCGCTGCGAACCTCACGAGCTTCTTCACGTTGGAGACCATATCGAGTATGACGTGCGGGGAGCCAACGATGCCGGCGTCAGGAGCGTCTGGCTCAATCGCATAGGGGAGAGTTTCTCATCGGGTGTGAAGCCCAACCTGGAAGTAACGTCCCTGAGCGAGCTTGCGGACGCGCTCTTGGGGATCAAGACTCAATAGCAACTACTTTGATAAACAACGAGCAAGGACTCAAATCGTAATGCCATCCAACAAGCCGGACAAAGTTCTCGTGATAGGCTCCGGGCCCATCGTGATCGGGCAGGCGGCCGAGTTCGACTACGCCGGGACGCAAGCCTGCAAGGCGCTGCGTGAAGAGGGCGTG
Organism: Chloroflexota bacterium; assembly: GCA_028875495.1. Classification (GTDB taxonomy): domain Bacteria; phylum Chloroflexota; class Dehalococcoidia; order Lucifugimonadales; family VXLM01; genus VXLM01. The sequence continues at coordinate 840 of JAPPDQ010000231.1, read as the reverse complement.
ACCACCGTTCTCGTCAACTCGAACCCGGCGACCATCATGACGGACGAGGACATCGCTGATGTCGTATACATCGAACCGCTTACCGTAGAAGTGGTCGAGAGGATCATCGCACGGGAAAAGCCGGACGGGTTGCTCCCGACACTCGGCGGACAGACCGGCCTGAATCTGGCCGTCGATCTCGCCGACGCCGGGATCATTGACAAGTACAACGTCCGGCTGCTCGGCACGCCGCTCGACTCCATCCGCAAGGCGGAGGACCGCGATCTGTTCCGTCAACTGCTGCTGGACATCGGCGAGCCCGTTCCGCCGAGTCAGACCGTTGGTTCGATGGACGAGGCACAAGCGGCGCTGGAGGAATTGGGGCTACCTCTGGTCGTTCGGCCGGCTTACACGCTCGGAGGTACGGGAGGCGGTATCGCCAACACGCTCGATGAGTTCGAGCGCATCGTCGGATCGGGTCTGGCGGCAAGCCCCATCAGCCAGGTGCTCATAGAAAAATCCCTCGTCGGATGGAAAGAGCTGGAGTACGAGGTGATGCGCGACGGGGCCGACAACTGCATCACCGTGTGCAATATGGAGAACATCGACCCGATGGGGGCGCACACGGGGGACAGCATCGTCGTCGCGCCCAGCCAGACGCTCTCGGACAAGGAGTACCAGATGCTCCGGTCGGCTGGGCTGAAGATCATCCGGGCGCTCGGCATCGAGGGTGGGTGCAACATTCAGTTCGCCCTCGAACCGGGAGACGTGGTCGGGGCTACCCTGCCCGACGGCGGAAGGCAGGAAAGCTCGTACTACGTGATCGAGGTGGACCCGCGTGTAAGCCGCAGCTCGGCGCTC
>JAPPDQ010000053.1 GCA_028875495.1 Chloroflexota bacterium | reverse complement strand
ATCGTCCTCATTCTGATATACTTCTCGCAAGGCGTGTTCCTCCAGTCTGTCTTTTGACTTCTTTCACTATCTGGAAGAATACGCCTTTTCCTTTACTAACGCTTTTTCAATTTCCACAACATCTAACATTACTTCCATTCCGATTAGCAGCCGACTGGCGAAGAAGGAGAAGACATCAAACATGAACGCTCCGAAGTTCATGCAGAAACTGACGACACTGAGCCTGACAGTCGCAGCGGCGGCAATCCTCTGGCTGGCACTCTCGGCAGGCAGTACGCCGACAACGCAAGCGCAGACCGCTGACACGCCTACACCTGAAGCCACAGTCGCGCAGGAAGACGAACAAGGCGTCGAAAATCTCCCGACCATAGAAGGTAAGCCCAACCCGCCCCGATACCCCAACCTAGACTCCCACCTCAACCGCATCGTCGAGCAGGTGCGAACCGGGCAGTTCACCGCCCAGGCCGCAGCAGCCAATGCGCCCATCCACCGGGAGGAGTCTGTCGCCGTTACCCTCTATGTCACCGAAGGCTACGCGCAGGATGTGTGGGGCTGGCTTGAAGAGAGCGGCGCATCCCCGCGCAACATGGGAATCGACTATATCGAAGCGTATGTGCCGGTATCGCTTCTGCCGATCTCATCGGAGCGGGAAGGTGTCATCAGCATCCGCACCATCATTCCGCCTCAACCCGCGCAGGGAGTGGTCGTCAGCGAAGGATTCTGGGTGCACGGAGTATCCTCGTGGCGCCGGGCGGGATATAGGGGGCAGGGCGTCAAGATTGGCATTATCGACGCCGGTTTTGGAGGTTTTGACAGCCTCATGGGAACCGAGTTGCCCTCAAACGTGCAGGCAAGATGCTACATCGAAGTGGGCGTTTTCACTTCAGACCTTGCGGACTGCGAGACTGGATCTCACGGCACTGCAGTAACCGAAGCGGTCTTCGACATAGCTCCCGAGGCCACCTACTACATATCAAATGCTCTTGCGTCGGGAGATCTGGCAAAGACCGCCGTGGATTGGATGGTTGAAGAGGGCGTGGACATCATCAACATGTCGCTTGGGTTTAGTTGGGACGGGAGAGGAGACGGCACATTCTACTCCAGCAACAGCCCGCTCAGAAGTGTGGACATCGCCGTCGCGAATGGCACAACCTGGGCGAATGCTGCCGGGAACGACGCTCTTGGAACCTGGTTCGGAAGTTTTACGGACTCAGATGGCGATGGCTTCCATGAATTCAGTGGGACGGATGAATGCAACGAGATACAAGATGGAGGATACCTCTTCCAGCTACGGTGGGATGACCAATGGGGCGGGGCGACCATCGACCTGGATCTCTATCTGTATGACCTGGATAACGACGTCCACATTGGCCCTCTGATTTCAAGCAACGATGTGCAATCCGGCGCAGTAGGCGACATCCCTTACGAGACCCTTGAGGAGGTCTATGGTTACGGGACATACTGCCTCGCTGTAAAACATCACGGCGGAGATATACCGGACTGGATTCAGCTGACGGGATGGCATGCGGAGCTTGAGCATCACACGTCGTTCGGCAGCATCGGAAACCCCGCAGAGAGTGCCAGTCCCGGCCTGCTCGCTGTCGGCGCAGCCCCTTCGTACGACATCTTTACAATCGAGGATTTCAGCAGCCGCGGACCCACGACCGACGGCAGACTAAAGCCCGAAATCGTTGGCGCGGACGAAAGTGCTTCGGCTGTGTGGGGACACTGGAGCGGGACAAGCCAGGCATCTCCACATGTCGCCGGCCTCGCCGCTCTCGTCAAGCAGCGCTTCCCAGAATACAGTCCCGCGCAAATCGCCGACTACCTGAAAGAGCATTCAGAAGAGCGCGGCGTTCCGGGTCCCGATAATACTTGGGGCTATGGCTTCGCCAAGTTGCCTGCCTTAGACGAAACACCTTCCGTTTTCATCGACAGGGACGCGCTCGTCGCTTTCTACAACGCCACAAACGGCGACAACTGGACAGACAACACAGACTGGCTGACCGATGCGCACATATACGGGTGGTACGGCGTCACAGTGGACATTGACGGGAGTGTCACTCGTCTGACGCTCGAAGAAAATAATCTGGCAGGCGAAATGCCCGCTGAACTTGGCGATCTGTCTGGACTGACGAGGCTGAACCTATGGAACAATCAACTCACCGGTGAGATACCCACAGAGCTATCCAACCTCAACCAGCTGAGAACATTGGACATAAGTCGGAACCAACTCGAAGGCGAGATTCCCGCTGAACTAGGCAATCTATCCAATCTGGAGCATTTGTGGCTCGACCGCAACCAGCTAACCGGCGAAATACCTGCCGAGCTGTCCAGTCTCACGCATCTGACGGTCCTCCACATTGCAGAGAATCAGATAGAAGGCGAGATTCCAGCGTGGATTGGCGACTTGTCTGATCTGGAAGAACTGTATCTTCAGGACAACCGACTCACTGGCAGCATCCCCGCAGAGTTAGCTGATCTTGCCAATCTTGAAGTGCTGCTCCTCGCAGGTAATCAGCTTACAGGCTGCATACCCGAAGAGCTGCGCGATATTCCTTATAACGACTTTGACGAGCTTGGGCTGCCCTTCTGCGACGACGTTCAGATTCCGCCAGACCCTTGCGTCGAGCAACTAACCGGCGACGGCGTCGTGGATGGCAGTTGGGAGACGGGAAGCGAGTGCGTGTCCGAGAACCGTGACGGCGACGGGACCGGTGCATACGCCCGCTACTACACATTCACCCTGACCGAGGAATCGGAGCTAACCGTAACACTGGAATCGACTGAGGACACATACCTCTACCTGTTGGACGGGATAGGCAGAGACGGCGAACGGGTCGCTGAAAACGACGACATCGACGCGGGTGGCGACAACTACAACTCGCGTATAGAGGGGACGTTTGAGCCGGGCGACTACACTATCGAAGCGACGACCTACGAAGCCGAAGTGTCGGGTACGTTCACACTCACGGTAGAGGGACTGGGGGATAGCGTGATACCTCCAGTCCCGTCGTCTGACAGAGAGGTGCTGGTCGCTCTGTACAACGCCACCAATGGCCCAGAATGGAATGACAACGACAACTGGCTGAGTCGCGCGGACATCGGCGAATGGTGGGGCGTAACCACTGATGAGTATGGCCGAGTTATTGAGCTGAAACTCTCGGGCAACAACTTGGAGGGGGAAATACCGTCTTCGCTGGGCGAACTGTCTGGTCTGACGGAGCTTGACCTGTTTGATAATGGACTTACCGGCGACATTCCTTCTGAGCTATCCAACCTCACCCGGCTGAGAACATTGGACATAGGATGGAACCAGCTGACAGGTCCAATACCGGCTGAATTAGGCAGTCTATCCAATCTGGAGGAACTGTGGCTTGATCGCAACCAGCTCACCGGCGAGATACCTGCCGAGCTGTCCAACCTCACAAATCTGACGGTCTTCAACATTGCGGAGAATCAGATAGAAGGCGAGATACCGGCGTGGCTTGGCGACCTGTCTGATCTGGAAGAACTGTATCTTCAGCACAATCAACTTACAGGCAGCATCCCCGCAGAGTTAGCTGATCTTGCCGATCTTGAAGAGTTGTTCCTCGCTGACAATCAGCTTACGGGCTGCATACCCGAAGAGCTGCGCGATATTACGGACAACGACTTTGGCGAGCTTGGGCTGCCCTTCTGCGATGACATTCAGGTCCCGACAGACCCCTGCATCGAGCGGCTTACCGGAGACGGCATCGTTAACGGCAGTTGGAATACGGGAAGCAAGTGCGTGTCCGAGAGCCGTGACGGCGACGGGACCGGCGCATACGCGCGCTACTACACATTCACCCTGACCGAGCAGTCGGACTTAACCATAACACTGGAATCGACCGTGGACCCATACCTGTATTTGCTGGAAGGCGTAGGTAGAGACGGTAAGCAGGTGGCTGAGAACGACGACATCGACAGAGATGGCGGCGACTACAATTCGCTTATAGAGGAGACGTTTGAGCCGGGTGACTACACCATCGAAGCGACAACCTATGAGGCCGAGGCAACCGGCGACTTCATCCTCACCGTCGCCGGCATTGACTTCGCAGAACAGCGCGACCGCGCCGGCCTCGTCGCCCTCTACAACTCCACCGACGGCGCCAACTGGCATCGCAACGACAACTGGCTCACCGACGCGCCGCTAGACGACTGGTATGGCGTCGACACGAATAACGGAGGGCGCGTCATAGAACTGGAACTCTACAGCAACCGACTGACGGGCGGACTACCTGCTGAGCTAGGCAACCTAACTGCCCTAGAAGTCCTGGATCTTGAGGAAAATCAACTTACAGGGCTTATCCCATCTGAATTGGGCAACCTGACCAATCTGTGGCTATTGAACCTCGGTGAAAACCAGCTAACCGGCCGCATACCCTCAGAATTACGAAACCTGACTAATCTCTACGGCCTTTATCTCAACGACAATCGACTCACAGGAGAGATACCGCCCGAACTGGGCAATTTGATTACCCTGGAAGAGCTATGGCTCAATGGCAATCAACTGACAGGACATATTCCCTCTGAACTGGGCAACCTGACCAATCTGACAGAGTTATTCCTCAGTGGCAACCAACTAATCGGCTGCGTGCCCGTAAGCCTACAAGAAGCTCTGGAAGATTTCGACGAACTCGACCTGCCCTTCTGCTCTGAGTCGCAGTCCGCCTTCGATGAGTGCGCCGAAACCCTCTCAGACCTTCCGTACAAATACAGCGGTATCGGTGTCGAAAATATGTGGAGCAGCGATTGCGTGTCAACGAACAGGCCCGGCAGCTACGCCCGATTCTTCACGCTCACTCTGCACCACCCGTTCGATGTAACCATCGCACTGACTTCTGAACAGGACACCTACCTCTACCTCATGGGCGGCATCGGCGCAGACGGTTTAGTGCTGCAGGAGAATGGCGACTACGAAGGCACGAACTCGAGCATACAGGCGCCCTTGCATCCCGGCAACTACACGATAGAGGCCACTACCAACGACACTGGTGCGACAGGCGCATTCTATCTCGAAGTCGATGTAGATGACTGGGATCCGATTCCACCCCCGACAGCCCTCACCGACAGAGCGGCGCTGACCGCCCTCTATCACGCCGCCAATGGCGACGACTGGCATCACAGCGACAACTGGCTCACCGACGCGCCTTTGTCCGAATGGAAAGGCGTCAGAACTGACGACAGCGGGCGTGTCATCAGACTGGACCTTGAAGCGAACAGCCTGTCAGGCGAATTGCCGTTGGAGTTCGGCAACCTTGACCAGCTGGAATGGGTCAATATCAGTCACAATCAACTCACCGGAGAACTCTCTCGCAGTCTGACGAACCTGTCGATGCTGGAGTATTTCTACTTCGACAACAACGCCGGACTCTGCGCCCCGGGCTATGACGCATTCCAGGAGTGGGCGCAATCCCTCGAAGACTTCCGTGGCGACGCCTGCCCTCCTCCACCCGCCGACCCCGTGAGAGATACGCTTACCACGCTGTACTACGCTACCGGTGGCGACGACTGGAGAAACAATGTGGGCTGGCTCACCGCCGCGCCGCTCGGCGACTGGCACGGCGTAACCACCGACAGCGACGGGCGCGTTGTCGAACTGAACCTTGAGGACAACAACCTGTCCGGGCACATACCCTCGCAACTGGGCATCTTCACTGACTTGACGGAATTGAGCCTCGGCGGAAACCAACTTTCAGGCGAGATTCCGCCCGAACTAGGCAATCTGACTAATCTGGAAGATCTATGGCTTTCTGGTAACAACTTGTCGGGCGAGATACCGGCGGAGCTCGGCAATATGACTGAGTTGAGACACCTAATCCTCGACCACAACGAATTGACTGGCGGAATACCGGCAGAACTGGGCGACATGATTTACCTGGAAGAACTAAGGATTAATGACAACCAATTCATGGGACGTATTCCCGCTAGGCTGGGCAACTTGATTAATTTGAGATACCTAGACCTCAGCCACAATGAGTTGACTGGCGGAATACCCTCAGAGCTGGGCAATCTGACTGAACTTATCTGGCTAGACCTTCACACGAACCCACTTGGTGGTGAGATACCGTCCGAACTCAGTAACCTCCCAAGCATGGAGTGGTTAAACCTCACCGACAACGGACTGACGGGCAGGATACCCCCTGAACTCGGCAACCTCCCAAGCCTGTGGAGACTTTCGCTCGGCGGCAATGAACTGACCGGCGAGATTCCGCCCGAACTGGCGAACATCGAAGCCCTGACCCGACTCCAGCTTTGGGGCAATGACCTGGCGGCACAAGCCTTTCTGCCACGACTGAACGAGATGGCGCAGTTGACACACATCGGCATTGGCGGCAATCCTCATATCGACGGCGCAGATGTGCTGTCCCACGCTGCCGCCCTCCCCAATCTCAGATACTTGGAACTGAACGACGCACGCATCACCACAGACGATCTTGTGCCACATCTGAATGATCTCGCCAGAATTGAGACTCTGAGCGTAAGCGGCAATTTGCTGACAGGCGACCATCTACTTTCTATAATCGCGGAATTTGAGAACCTGCGAATTCTGAGTGTTAGCAACAATCAATTGACGGGAGAGATACCGACGGAGTGGGACAACCCATTCGGACCGAGAAGACTGTACCTCAACGCCAACCACTTGACTGGCGCTATACCTGCTGAGCTCGGCAACTTCTCCAGTATGGATTACCTGTACCTCAACGATAACCGACTCACAGGCGAAGTGCCTGCGGAACTGGGCAGTCTCGACTTTCTATATGAGCTACGTCTCAACGACAACCGGCTTACGGGGACGCTTCCCCAAACTCTGACACAGTTGGAACACATAAACGAGATAACATTCCACAACAACGCCGGCCTATGCGCCCCCGCGGACGCCGCTTTCCAAGAGTGGCTGCAATCAATCGACGATGTCCAAGGGCCCACCTGCGGCTTACCCATCGAAAGCCCCGACCGCTCCGCCCTCGTCGCGCTCTACCACGCTACCGACGGCGACAATTGGGACAGCAGCGACAACTGGCTGAGCGCCGCGCCGCTGCACGAATGGTACGGTGTTGAAACTGACGACGGCGGCCACGTAACAAGATTGGAGCTCAGGTACAATAATATAGCTGGAGAGATACCATCGGAGATTGGTAGTCTCTCTAATCTGACATCGCTCGATCTCAGCGGCAACGAACTGACGGGAACTGTACCGCACTGGCTTGACAATCTTGCAAACCTAGAGACACTCGACCTAACCGCTAACACATTCAGTGGGAATATACCGTCGGATCTTGCCAAGCTCGGCAATCTGAAGTCTTTGCGGCTCGGTTTCAACGATTTGACCGGGGAGATACCACCAGAACTTGGCAGCCTCGCCAATCTGATATTGCTGTACCTAGCTGTCAATAACCTATCCGGAGAGATACCCGCGGAGCTTGCCAAACTCAGCAATCTGAAATCTATGTCGCTCGGCACCAACGAATTGACAGGCCGGATACCATCGGAGCTTGGCAATCTAACCAACCTTGAAGGACTCGGACTCAACAACAACAATCTCTCGGGAACGATACCACCGGAACTTGCCAAACTCTCCAACCTGAAAAATCTGTCGCTACGGCGAAACGGGCTGACCGGAGAGATTCCCCCCTGGATTGGCGATTTAAGCAACTTGGAGAGTCTGTCGCTGCATGTCAACAATTTCACGGGCGAAATCCCGACAGAATTGGCAAATCTTACCAAGCTGGAGTACCTGCATTTATACCATAACTATCTGAGCGGAGAGATACCGCCGGAATTGGCAAATCTTACCGAATTGCAGGCACTGAGCTTATCCTATAATTATCTGACAGGCGAGATACCGGCGGAGTTGGGCAACTTTGCCAGGTTAGAAGGCCTTGAATTAAACGGCAACAACTTGACAGGTGAAGTGCCCTCGGAGTTGGGCAATCTTACCGAATTGGAGGAGTTGAGGCTGAGCAACAACCTACTAACGGGAGCGTTGCCACATAGCCTAATGGAGCTGACAGAGCTAGACGAGTTCGCCTTTCACCACAACGCGGGACTTTGCGCCCCCACCGACGAATCGTTCCAGAATTGGCTGCAAGACATCGACGATTTTGAAGGTGGTGCCACTTGCGGCGTTCCGATTCCCCCATCTCATGAAAGTGACATAGCGGCTCTGACCGCTCTCTATAACGCCACGAATGGAGATAATTTGAAGCGCAACAGAAACTGGCTATCCGACGCTCCCGTCTCCGAGTGGTACGGCGTAACCGCTGACACCGACGGGCGCGTAGTACGGTTAGGCCTTTACGACAATAACCTGTCGGGCACAATACCTTCCGAGTTGGCCAACCTCTCTAATCTGACCTCGCTCAGCCTTAGTGAAAATGAACTGACAGGGGAATTTCCTCCGGAACTGACAAAACTCACTAATCTGACATTCTTGTATTTCTACGACAACGCTGGCCTCTGCGCTCCCGCGGACGCCGCATTTCAGAATTGGCTGCAAGCCGTGATAAATGTTAGTGGCCCCACCTGTGACGCGCCGCCACCGTATCCCGAGCGAACTTGGGCCATAAACCGAAGTCTGACCATCGGCGATTTCACCATGCGCCTCCACCAAATAACGGACACCGCAGACGGATTGAAAGTCGATTACTCATACGAGACCGATTTATCGAAACTCGATCATCTTCCGAATGACAATGCCGCTATACGATACCCGGATGGAAGTATTCATGACTCTTACATGGCGCGGCTTCCGGAAGAAGATGAGGTTATAGACGTCAGCCTGGGCGGGTTCATCGTTTTTGACAGCGAACTAAGCGGAAACGTGGACATACCTTTGGCTTCAGTCTCCGATGACGGCGCATTGAACCCTCAACCCGAACTCTCGGCAGGCGACAGACGATACGGCGTAACCAAGTTGATATATTTTGAAGAAAATGAACAGCTAACCATCATGATTCAGCCGCTGAACGAAGCCGCCAAGTATCGTGTATTAGGCTTCGGCTCTGGGCTGGACGAATCAACAGATGTAAATTTGACCGACGATTTTGGCATTACATCCGAATGGGTTAGTGGAAGTTCCGCTTTTGACCCATTTGAGCAGACCCTCGACTTTCAGACATTTGATTTCCTTGCGGTATTGCCTGAGCGTTTTGCATCGGTAACCAAGTTAATGCTGACCGTTAAAGGGGGAGGAAATATCGTGGCGCCGTTCGTATTTGAGGATTTACGGCTTGCGCCCGAGGACGCTATGCCGAAACCGCCTACTGAATAGGGAGAGGGCACAGGCACTTAGTCTCTATGGGCGCTGGCGTCATACCCGCCGCAGCTTGCGACACTGTCCAATCTGCGGTCGGCGGAACTGCGGTGGCCGCGGGCGAATAAGTGCACAGTCTCTCCACCCCCCCCATTCTCCCTGCATAGAAATGACCATTCAGTGCAATTTCAATGGAGTCGGTGCGTTGACGGAAATCTTCGGTGCGTTGTTTGCTTTAGGCGCTCTTGCCATGGGGACGGTTGGAACTTCTATCCTCTGTCTTGCGGTTGGTGCGTGGCGGTCCAGCGATCTGACTCATGTCAAGGCTGACTGGGGAATAGCGGTAGGGCTCGGAATTGGAACCGGCACATTGCTCATAAACATAGTTGTCGCGGCGTTTGCATTTCAAGCCCTTGTCGATGCCGCTCCAGTGGTTTCAGGTGATTAGACCGCACCCTCTCCCACAGGGGCGAGGGCGGCAGTTGGGGTAACTGTGCCCAACCCTAGAATTGCATTTTCCTCTATTCTACCCGTCTCCTGATCGCTTCAGGCAGGAGTTCCTAGTTCGCATTTGGGCAACATGACCATCAGCGCCAGTCGTGAGAACGTGGCATACGCACACCGGAGCGCAGCGCCCGCACCTCAGAGACGATGGTATTGGAAGTGCCGTCCCAGCGCGAGATTTCCCCCGCCATCAGCACCACCTGCCTGCCCAGTTCCCTCCTGTACTGCTTGTAGATGTGGGGCCACAGTATGCCTGCGCATCCCCGGTCTCATCCTCTATGGTCACGAATATAGTGCTGTCTCGCCGTCGGCCAAACTGCGACCAGTACGGGCACGCCGTCGTCAAGATTCTCGACTTCGGCGCAGGTCAGCACTCCGGGCGCAAGCGTAGGGCGCACGGACTGCGTCAGGTGCCCGCGTGCGTGTACCGGCTGAAACTCACACCGCACTTGGGACACTTTTCCATGCCTTGTTGATTTGACTTGTGCATAGGGTTGTCGTAGCATCCCGTAACTGTGCGTTCAGCACAGACTCTGCCCAAAATCACCCGCTGCGCGAGGGCGCACGCATATTCAGAAATCGACAGTGTGTTGAAGGAGTGCCTGAGAACAGATGAAGAAGTTTGCCATAGCTGGCAGTCTGCCCCCGGTTAATACCATCATGAAGACCGGACTTTTCGTGCTTCTGCTGCTGGCTATTACAGTCGCAGCCGGGCAACGCAGTTCGCATGCACGGGGCGTGTTCTGCGCGACCGGTACAGCGGTAGCTGATGCGGTGAACAACCCAGGTCTGGCGCAGGACTGTGAGATTCTACTTGCGTTGAAGCCCACGCTAGCCGGCAATACCTCGCTCAACTGGAGCGCGAGTGTTCCGATGTCCGAATGGGATGGCGTTACGGTCGGTGGCGCTACGAGTCGCGTTACCGAACTGAACTCTACGAATACGTTTACAGGCTGCATTCCAAGTGAGATTCGCAATCTCAATGAGTTTTATGGAGGCGACCGCAGCCAAGCGAACGATGACCTCCTTGCGGCGAAACTCGGTCTGGATTGGTGCAGTTCAGTAGTTGGGACATTGCCACAGGTCATCCCGCAGAATGACGGCGGCGAGCACGGATCAGGCGCTCCTGCAATGCCAAGACGGCAAGGGAACCAACCACCCGCTTTCTCGGCCAGCTCGGCCACATTGAGTCTTAACGAAAATACGATAAGGCATACTTATTACAGACCATCATATCTTGGTATCCCTGAAGCCACAGATCCCGAAGGAGATCCAATATCCTATTCTTTGGAGGATTCGTTTGGAATCTTCGGCGTGATAGTAGCTACTGACATTAATTGCAGTCCACCGAATTGTGACTCAGCGTTACAAATCGATGTGTATAAAGGAATGAACTATGAAGTCAAGAATACCTACTCACTTATAGTCAACGCCCATAGTGTTGGAGGCAGCGATTCCCTGAGCGTAACCTTCAACGTGAACGATGTGGCCGAGCCACCTAAATGTACCCTTAGCTATTTCGGCAGACCTGACGGACGGAACCAGTATCGTGTTACCTGGTATTTGAATGACAGTACCCAGCATCCCCCAGTTACGGGATACACGATACAATACGAGGTATCTTACTACAACGATCAAGGTGAGTTTATAGAAGAAGACAAAACGGTGTCAGGGACGGCCACAAATGATACAACTGAGGTTACCTTCACACAAAGCCCCGGCCAAATCTATCGTAGTGATTTGCAGCTATCTCTAACAAATGCCGAAGGAACCGGGACATGTCGGAAACCATCACCCAGGCCGAGGCCTACCTCTACACCAACACATACGCCCACCCCTACCCCTACGGCCACACCTACACCGACCCCTACGGCCACACCTACACCGACCCCTACGGCCACACCTACACCGACCGCTACTAATACTCATACTCCTACCGCCACGGCTACACTGACACCAACGGCTACACCCACGCCTACGCCAACCGCTACGGCTACACCCACGCCTACGCCAACCGCTACGGCTACACCCACGCCTACGCCGACCGACACAGCTACACCGACACAGACACCAACGGCGACGCCCACGGTTACCCAAACCGCCACTCACACTCCGACACCTACCGCCACGGCTACCTCCACACCTACGCCGATACCGGACTACGATCCTGACAATGACGGCCTAATCGAAATCTCCAACCTGGAACAGCTCAACGCCGTTCGCTACGACCTGGACGGCAACGGCTCATCCGATGACACCGCTTACGCATCCGCATTCCCGGGCATCAATCCTACAACCAGCTGCCCATCCGACGGCTGCACAGGTTACGAGCTGAACGCCAGCCTGGACTTCGACAACACCGCAAGCTACGCATCAGGCTCCGTCAACACCGCTTGGACGACGGGAAGCGGGTGGTCGCCCATCAACCTGTTTAACGCGACATTCGACGGCAACGGTCACACTATCTCCAATCTCCATTCCACAACCAACGGTCTGTTCCTGCGCATCAAGAGCGCCGCCATAGTCCGGAATGTCGGCATCGTCGATGCCAGCGTCGATGCCGACGCCAGTTCCAATAGTCTCTGCGGACAGGGAGGCGGCTTGACCGGAGTGGGCGGGCTGGTCGGAGACAATGTGGGCAGCGTCAGCGCAAGCTATGTCAGAGGCAGCGTGAGTGGACACAACAACGTCGGGGGTCTGGTCGGGCTTAACAGAGCGAACAGCAGCGTTAGCAACAGCTACTCATCCGCCAGTGTGAGCGGCAGTGCTGCTGTCGGCGGCTTGGTCGGCTGCAACCAGGGCAGAAATGGCCACATCAGCTCGACATATGCCACTGGAAGCGTGAACGGCAGCAACAATGTCGGTGGTCTTGTTGGATTCAACAGGGTACAAGCGAGCATTGGAGCCAGCTATGCCATAGGCAGCGTAAGCGGCAGCGGCAACAGTGTCGGTGGCCTGGTGGGACGCAATCACCAGGGAGGCAAAGTCGCGGTCGCCAGCATCTGGAACACGGAGACCTCCGGTCAGAATGCTGGGGTAGGCACAGGCTCGTCGAACAACGTCAGCGGGGCAACCACCGCGCAGATGCAAGCCCCTACGGGATACACAGGGATATACAGCGCCTGGAGCGGCAACGACGTGTGGGACTTCGGTGGTTCAAGTGAGTATCCGAAGTTGAAGGCGGATCTCGATGGAGACGGGACAACGACCAGCACCGAGTTCGGATCTCAGTACCCGACGCCCACACCTACACCTACACCTACGCCAACTCCAACGCCGACACCTACATACACGCCCACTGCAACGCACACGCCAACGCCGACCGCTACACCGACACCGATACCGGACTACGACTCCGATGATGACGGTTTGATCGAAATCTCCAACCTGGAACAGCTCAACGCGATTCGTCATGACCTGGACGGTAACGGCTCGTCCGATGACTCCGCTTACGCATCCGCATTCCCAGGCTTCAACCAGTCAAACGACTGCCCATCCGACGGCTGCACAGGATACGAACTGAACGCCAGCCTGGACTTCGACAACGCTGCTAGCTACGCATCAGGCTCGATCAACACCGCTTGGACCACAGGCAGCGGATGGACACCCATCAGCCTGTTCAACGCAACCCTTGCCGGTAACGGGCGCACGATCTCCAATCTCCACTCTACGACCAACGGACTGTTCTCAAGCATTAAGACCGCCGCTACGATCCGCAACGTTGGTCTTGTTGGCATCAGCGTCGATGCATCCAGCAGTTCCAACAGTCTCTGTGGACAGGGAGGAGGCCTGACCGGAGTTGGTGGACTGGTCGGAGACAATGCGGGCAGCGTGAGCGACAGCTATGTCAGCGGCAGCGTGAGTGGACACAACAACGTCGGGGGTCTGGTCGGTCTTAACAGGGCCAACAGCAGCGTTAGCGACAGCTATTCCTCCGCCAGCGTCAGCGGCAATTCCGCGGTGGGCGGCTTGGTCGGCTGCAACCAAGGCAGCAATGCCAGCATCAGCTCGACATATTCGACAGGTAGCGTGAGCGGCAGCAACAATGTCGGTGGTCTGGTTGGATTTAACAGGGTGCAAGCGAGCATTGGGTCGAGCTATGCCATCGGCAGCGTGAGCGGCAGTGGAAACAATGTCGGTGGACTGGTCGGACGCAATCACCAGGGCGGCAGAGTAACGGTCGCGAGTGTATGGAACACGGAGACCTCCGGTCAGACAGCCGGAGTGGGCACAGGCTCATCGACCAAGGTCAGCGGAGCGACCACCGCGCAGATGCAAGTTCCGACCGGATACACGGGCATTTACAGTGCCTGGAGTGCCAATGATGTGTGGGACTTCGGCAGTGCGAGCGAGTACCCCAAGTTGAAGGTGGACTTCAACGGAGACGGGACAGCGACCAGCGCCGAGTTCGGAGAGCAACATCCTGCTCTGGCGCCGACGGGATCACACCGTAACCTGTCAATTTGGGCGCGGGTCAAGCTCCTGCTTCAGAAAATCTCTGATGGACTATCTGATGGGTTATCAGCCATAGGAGTAAATAGGTCGTAGCCTTTGGTGGAGGCAGGCAGTGGTCGTTTCGACGAGAAAGTGAGATAAGAGCGCAAGCTGAGTTCGAATAGGATGGGACCAAGCATCTTATGACCCGAACACAGCCTTTCTGAGCGTGTCGTTGAGTCGCGTCTGCCAGCCCTTGCCGCTGGCGCGGAAATGGGAGGCCAGATCGGCATCGAGTCTTATCGATATGAGTTCTTTAATCGGCGCCTTCTGCCTGCCGCGCGTTTGCCGGGACCACTTCACTATCTCGGCATCGACTTCCATCGCGGGCCGAGCACGCTCCCAGTCCTCGTCCGTCCATTCAGGAGCGTCAGGGTCCTGAGCGATCTGCCGCTGTATTTCCTCCTCTTCTTCATCCGTCGGAATATGAACCTCTCGCTCGCTCTCGAACATACCTGTCCCTTTCCTTTCTGCTTGCCGGCCGCAGGCTGATGATGCGCCGCCTGTCTGCGCGTCTCGCATACACGACATGGTAGAGCCGGTCGCCTATCAGCCCGAGAGCGGCCAGGCGAAATTCCCCATGCCGGGGACTCGAAGTGATGATCGCAGTCTCCCACTCCAAGTCGTAAATCGCCTCGAACCCGAGTCGCCCGGCAGCGATGTTGGCTGCATTCTTCGCGTCGTCCCACTCGTATATCATGATTATATCGTACATACAATTAGATGTGTGTTTCAACCACGATTTCTTTCACAAGTCATTGCAAAGACTCTCGTCAGTGCCAGTTGTGTGCTTCCGGCATACGTACGCCGGAGCGCAGCGCCCGTACCTCAGATACTATTGTGTTGGAAGTGCCGTCCCAGCGCGAGATTTCACCCGCTATCAGCACCACCTGGCTGCCCAGCTCCCTCCTGTACCGCTTGTAGATGTGAGGCCAAAGGATGACCTGCGAATCCCCGGTCTCATCCTCGATTGTGACGAATATCGTGCCGTCCCTGCCCTTCGGGTGCTGCCTCGCCACCGGCCACCCGGCAACCAGCACGGGCGCGCCGTCGTCCAGCCGCTCGACCTCGGCGCAGGTCAGCACTTCGGGCGCGAGCGTGGGTCCGCGCAGCGCCAGGCCGAAGGCACCCTCAGACAGCCCGTGCAGGTACAACTGCGGTATCAGCTGGGCAACCTTCGCCGTCCTCTTGGCGAACAGCGGCAACAGCCTGCTCTCGAACTTCTCATCAGTGTTGCGCACCCGCGGCCTGCTCAACTCTATCGTCCCAGAACTCAGCGTCAGCTTCCTCGCCCTTCCGTGTCCGCTCCTGTAGCCTAAGTCGCTGTCCGCTTCAGACCGGCGCTCAGACTTCGCCCTGCCCAGAAACTCTGTCACTTCCTCCTCCAGCACTTCCTGAATCAGCTTCTGCATGTTCCCTCGCAGCCAGTCCTCCAGTTCGCCCCGTTCGGGACTTGACTTCACTATGCTTTCAGTGGTTCTCTTACTCATGGACGGTGTGCCTCCTCTTTGGGTTCTCAGGCCCGTTTTATTCAGAGGAAGGTTACACCGTCTGACCTATTTACACACCCTTTGAGATTACCTCCAGGAAGAGACGTATGACCAACTTTCAAGACTTATCTAGTTGCCCAGTGGGGAGCATTTTCGAATATCTAATGTGTGTAAAGAACATTGCGATTCGGGCAGATCATGGCCAAACCTCCCCCCACGGACTAGCTTTTCGTGGACACGGAAGTCATAAATGGGAATTGAATTCCTCAGCTGAACGACGATTGAATACATCCTTTGGAAAACCGCCGACTGCTGAGGAATTCGTCAAATACCACGAAGACGTGATCCTCGCCTGTAAGAGAAATAGATTCGACAGATTGGAAGGGGAACGACTGCATGAATTAGAACTCTTAGCCCATCTCCAGCATAACAGAGCAGCTACCTGTCTAATTGATTTCACCCTCAGTTCATTGGTCGCGCTCTGGTTTGCAACGGAAGACACAGGCGAAGATGGCAAAGTGTGCGTGGTTAACACCGATACCGAACGATTCCTGGAAGTGACTCCTGGTGATATAGAAGGCCATTCTGTATCAGAAATACTGAACTTTGAAACTCGTGAAGGCTCTACCGCCTTGACTGTCGACTCTATGTGTGAAGAAGTCCCAAGGCCAAGCATTCCAGAACCGCAATTCTGGCGTTGGACTCCTGCTAATCTAAACGAACGAATACTTGCTCAGCACTCCCTTTTCATCTTCGGGCCGATGGCATCGGGAAGACTTGTGGCAGAAGAGATAGTGATACAGGCAGCAAGAAAAGCGCAGATTCGAGAAGATTTGAAAGACCTACACAACATTGACGAAGAGTCTCTCTTCCCAGACTTTGTCGGCTTTGCATACACTCAGCGCCATGATGCGATTTACGGCCCCATGCCCACTGACTACATGCGACTTGCCAGGAGCGCGATGCAAAGAGGGGAATACTCTCTGGCACTACATATGCTTGGTAACTCGATTCGGCTCAATCCGAACGATCGGCGTGCGTACCAGTTACGTAGCAGTACGTACGAAAGGTTAGGTGATTTTGAGAGCGCAACTCACGATTATTCGAAGCTGATAGAACTTGATCCGCAGTTGCTCACTCCGTATAGCGGCCGAGCTGCGGCATATGAGAGCCTAGGTGACTTCGAGAGTGCCATCCACGACTACACAAAGCTTGTAGAGTTGACCAATTATAGTAGCTCAATGTATTTTGCAATTCGTGCTGAGGCGTTTGAAGGCTTGGGCGACTTCGAGAGCGCTGTCGAAGACTATTCGCGAGCGATTGAGATAACGGCGGACGCCGACCACCTTTATGTTTGCCGTGCCGTTGCTCGATTGTGCCTCAGACAATGGAGTCCGGCCAAGGCAGACTTAAGAATTGCCCAAGAAATGGGTACGGAAATCCCTGAATTCTTTTCCGATTTATACGGATCTGTCGCTGAATTTGAGAGAAGGATGAGCCTGCAATTACCAGAGGAGATCATATCGCTAATTGCGATATAATCGCCGTTATAAAGCACTTACACTTGCCGTTTCCTGGCTTCTTCATCCGCCTCTACCCGAGGTATGTGATTGACCCCAGGAATGGATTGGATGAACGTATGCGAGGAAGTGCCGTATTTCCTTGCGTCCGGCTCTGGCACGATTTCGAAATGTACTCCAACTCGGACGTCCCGTTGCGGTAGCCGATATCCATTACCGATGAGCGGCCGCGCATTCTGAATTCACTTGGCGTTTGGCTGTGTTTACAGCTTGACTTGAAGTTGTGTGCGTCTTGATCAAATTAGGCGACCGAACCGACTGAAGCAATTGTCGTGCGGCAAAACTTGTCAACGCCGACGCGACCCAGTGCATTATCGCTGGACTAGGTTTGAGGCATCTTCTTCCTCCTACACTTCACCGGCTGCCTCCTCAGATGTTGACAGACGGAGAGACACAAAGGGATGGGACACATTTGGCTTGGCGAAAATGGCAAGCTTTCAGCTTGGCGCTGACACAGGTGCGTGCAGTTTCGATTGGAATCGGTTAGACTGGTCGCAGCGGGGTCGTTAGCGAGAGGATAGCACGATGGCAGACGAAGCTCAGAAAGCTGCGAAGGCGTGGTTACTTGCTCGCGATGCCGAGGGCCTCACCCAAGACCAGATCGCCGAACAGTTGAGCCCGTTCCTTTCCCCAGAAGGGGTCCATCAGACAACCGTCGGTCGAATGCTCAAACGTTGCAAGGAGGAGGAGGGTAAATACCCAATTGGACTCACGTTGAGGGGCATCACGGCCTTACTCGAGTGTGAGAAAGCTGAACTGGAGCAGAGCGCAGACGACGAGGGCACTGGACAGGATGAGTCCGTCACGACACTACCTGCCGCGGCACAGCCGGCACCCCCTGTGGCAATAGAGGATGCAGAAGATGTCGAGTCCATTTTCACAGAAGTTCCCGGCCCGACTCCAGAGGAACTTCGGGCTGAACAGAGAGAGAAATTCCTCGCCCGACAGGCCGAGGTGGACCGTGACATCAAGGCCGTATATAAGCGTCTGGCGGCGGCTGGCATCGTCGATGAGGACTCCAATGAGATTTACGGAGACGCCCTAATCTTCCACAAGTACGCTTTACGGTTCAAATACGCCGATCCCGGGGCTGAAATCGTCGGTTTCGGTCCGCCAGATTTCAAGTGCCCGTGCGGCTATACACTCGAGAGCCACCGGGAAAAAGTCTTGTGGGAGCAGCGATTACAGGAGTTTGCGGTGCCCCCGGGCTCTGAGCGGCCCGGCAAAATAGGCGTGCGATCTACCTCGTGGGCTACATACGAGCCATGTCTGGACGAGAGATGGCTCCGAGGAGAAGACCTGCATAAAAAGCTCACGCGGTGGCGGCGGCTAGTTGACCTGACGCCGCAGTGGTGGAAAGACAAACAGTTGCCTTGGTCGCCGTCACCCTATGACATCTCCTGGTTTGAGATAGTTCTCATGACCGAAACGGACCTTTTAGGACCGAACGGGATGATGACGCTCTGGATGCCAATCCTCGATTGGAAGCCCTTCGTGTACGACCATGAGGCCAAGACGATGTCTATGGACGATGCGCTGGCCCATCAGCGTGCCAGGCTCAGAAGACTAAAGAGGCGGGCTCGTTTCAACGAGTTTATGGCAAATGTCCTTGTTGTGGCGGGCTATGCGGGGATCCTGAGCATAGCCACCCTCGTCGCGACCGGCGTTTGGGTGCAGGACCTATGGTGGTCGGGAGCAGTCTCGTCTCCCGCCGCCGTACTGCTCGTCTTAGTAGTACTAATATGTCTTGCAAGGCGGCCTTGGCCGGGTCCCGGCGCGTCTTGATTGCTCACACACAGAGGTTCTGAGACCTAACGTGGCAGTATGACCTGCAGGGGTTGCCGCCCCAGGTCCAGTCTCCAGGGAAACAACCAGGTCCTTCCCAGCACGCCTTCACGTTCCAGCAGGGGTCGGTTGGATACCAGCATCGGAAGCGCATTGGCGCCATCCATTGAAACGTACGCATAGAACACGGCCTCATCCTCGATGTTCTCGAAAACGACCAAGATTTTTGGACGACCATCAACGAAGTCATGGGCGGTTTCGGCAGAGGCGTAATAATTTGTGTATCGCTCGACCTTTGGGGCCATCCTATTCGGCAGAGCTGTATTTCTGGTCGGCACGTTCGCCCGTCTCTCGTACTCCAGGACAAATGCAAACTGCCTGCCGGCATGTTCAATCAAGAACGTTGCGTCCGGCCTTATGTTGCGCTCATGCCCGGTGTCGACCCTGAAGGGCCTCTCCGACCGGTGCGCGGGCAAGGCCTGTCGGACATCCCATCTGGAACTATTGCTGCAGGCGTCAAACAGCATCACCACAAAAGCATATACTCCGTCCGTGTGTAGCCGTTCATCCAGCAGCCGGCTGGCTGCGCCGCCCTGCACCGCATAATTCGCGACTGGATGCACACTGTCGCCTGTGGGGTCGGGAACGACGAGCCAGCGATTATTCATTTCCGCAATATCGCTGCGGTCGACATACGACAGATACCTCAGTGCCGCTGCGCTGAGGTACAATCGCGTCTCGTTGTCGTGTCGCTGTTTTGGAGTATTCCCTATGCGCAGGTGGTGCACCAAACCCAGACGTGACAGTAGCGCCGTAGTGTGGCGCAGATGCCCCTCTCCGACGCCGAGCATCGCCTGCAGTTGTGAAAACCTGATGAAAGGCCAGTCGTACAGAAGCCGGAGAATATCCTTCGCCGGTATGGTCAGATCGCAGGCGACCAGGTCGAGGCCACTCACATCGCCAGCCAACATTTCAGACGGCAAAGTGACACGCCGATGCGACTGCATCCTGATGTCAGGAGGCAGCACCGAGTTCTCCATAATCGGCAACAAAGCCTCCAGCGAAGACATCCTTCCGTCTAGGCCGTGCCATATGTCCGCTGAACGGGGTGAACTCATCACATCAGTTTCGCTTGCGACGAACAAGTTTATGTCGCTGCTGGAAACCCGTGAAAGGACACGGCTCACTTCGACCGGCCCCGGAACCAGAAGCAAAGTCACAAACTTGCTTTCCCTGCCGTGCATTCCGACTATTGTATCGAGACGGTTACTAGTAGCTTCACCGGAGTGGGTGCTTCCGATACGAGATATGCCGACTACGCCACCATCGACCAGGGTCATCGTTGCGTCAAGGCCTCCTCTGCGGCCCCATCGCCAGTCACTGATGCCAGTCTGAAGCGTGCCCACTTCCTGAGCGATCCGGTACAGCACCACGGCTACGTCGAGGCGACGGGCCACGTTGCGTCGTTCCTGTGCTGATACCGACAGTCCGTATATCAGGTCGTGGGGAGTCTCTCCCTTCAGCCGTAACTTCGCCAAGGCCTCAACACCTGTAAGTGTCAGACACCCGCGCTTCACGAGTGAACTCCCTGAACGTGCGTGCGGAACGAACTCAACCATTCGATTCTTGCGCAACCGGTTGAGAGTGTCACGTACCGTGCTGGATGGCAGATCTGCCGCCGCGGCCAGTTCTTCACGCTCGATGAAAGGCATCATAGCTAAGCTGCCCAGAACTTTTATGTTGCTCGGCGTCGATTTCATTTGTGCAACTGCTCGCATGTGGATGATCCATGTGGGCACTGGAGATGCATAATTGCATAACCCGAACGTCTACATACTAAAAGAGAGGAAGGGACTAATACTAGAAGGAAATAAATCTGAACACCCATTAAACAGCATAATAGACGGGCGGAAAGGAATATGCAAAAGGAAATCCGACTAACCACAATAATTACTTGTGAATAGCTCTGAAATACCATGTTAGACGGGTGCAGAAGAAATGCTTGAAATGCATAAAGCCAGAGAACCACGGCGACAATATCGTGTAGCCGCTCATGACGGCTTTATGCACAAGAAACAGAGTGAGAATGCTGTCCTTGACATAGATTAGACAGTGAATGTGTGATGGATGTGTCAGAAGATTGATGGGAAATTGATGGGGACTGAGCGGTAGGTATATAGAGACGGATACGAAACTATTCAGACGAAAACCCTGAAACCGGGCAACTGAAAGGGAAGGCAGAAGAGCTATGCCTCAACCTCTATAACTCCTTCTTGCAAAGCGCCCTCAAGACTAAACCGGCGTGGCTGCCCATATCATCCCTTGTGAACGTTTAAGCCAGGCTCCTCCTCAATGATTGCGTAGCCTTCCCGGCAGCATTCGATCTTTCCATCCACGCATCCCGCTTGCCCGGTGGAGCTACGTGAGTAAGTGGAAGTTCGACGCTAGCGCGAGTCCATCGTCAATCGCGAACACTCTCCATCTCTTCGGCCTTCGAAAATGCCACCGGTATCTGAAGCTTCATCGGACATCCTTACACCATTCGGGAGTGAAATGTGCACGGCTGCGTTCACGCGGTCTATGTGACGCCTTACGACGGCTGGCGAGAGCAGGCTGCGGCTGTGAACCGCTCCGCTGGACAGAGGTGGTCGTCGCTTTCCGCATACCCGTGAGGAAGCACGTGAAGCACGTGTGGTCGTACTTGGCCGTCATCTCGCGGCAACTGGGACCAGCGCTTGCAGCGCAGCATCGGCAGGACAAGACCAATCCCGCTCGCGCTCTGCCTGAGCGGGACCAGTTCGATGCTCATAGCCGGGTGAGAGCCCGGGACGGGAGTAGTAACTACTGTTGGGGCGGCGTCATCGCAAGATGATTCAATAGAGGTGTGGCTAATGTCATCCCTTTTACAACGGTATTGACTTCCTATGTACCTGCAAGTAGTATTTTCCCTGCGAACGACAAATCCTAAACAGGCTGGGATGGCCGCATCTTGCGGTCACTCCTTGCCGGGGGCGCACTGCGCCCCTGCGCGGTTGCCTGTTTAGGAGGAAGCGTCGTTCGCACTGCGCAACCTGTACCGCAAAGGGGCTTCCTCATGGGCATGCATTCTCCTTCCGCCGAGATTCTACACGAACGACCTCGGCCGGCGTCTGAGAGAGCGCATACTACTTCAATACCGCAGATTCTATTTGACACTCTCCGGCGCTATGGAAACGAAAGCCTAGCTGAAGCGTGGCTTGTCGCACAGAGATGGCCGAATGGCATTCACTGTCCGCAGTGCGACTCCGACAATATCGCCCGTCCACCCGACCGTAAGCCTCTACCCTACAGGTGTCGGACCTGTCGCACACAGTTCAGCGTCAAGTCCCACAGTGCGCTCAGAAGCTCCAAGCACGCCCTCGGTATCTGGGTACAGGCCTTTCATCTCTGCTCCGCTTTCTCTAATCCCGATGCCGTCGATATGCGCGACATCCTTCCTGTCACCAACAAGGCAGCATGGAATCTCGCCATGCGGATCCAAGAAGCTTGGGAGTTCTACCGGCGTGAGCCACAGGCATTGAATCATCAGAAGCAACTGTCATCGAATTCCGCTCTCATCAGACAACGGCGCGTGCAGATTACCATAAGGAAGAGTACTCGCCCGAGGCGCGTTCTGCCGCCGCCTATAAGCGACAGCGCGGAGGTCATTGCCAAAGCGATATTTAGCCTTCCGGATCACCACATATGGGTCTTTATGAAAGGTAAGTCATTCCGGGACTGAAACGGCATCGTCTCGACCGACAATCGGGAACTTAAGAGCGCGAAAGGACCCTGAAGCGGCAAACTCACGATTCGGCGGTTATGTCGGGCGTCTCGCTGATAGTGCGGCTCATCGTGTGACTCGGAAGGAGCTCTTGCGTTCGCTTAAGAGCGGATGCGCGGTTCGCAAGCGGAGAAGTGTCAGTGGAAGAGACTCAGAGTCTAACGGAAACCAAAGGGAGGCAGAGAATGAAGTTGAGCAGACGACAGATAGCAGGTTTAGCCTGCATCACTGGCGGCACGGTCGCGTACCTTTGGCTGATGGTCGCAATGGTCGTTCCGACGGCGCTGGAGCTGGCCGGAAGTCTCGGCGTGCCAACGTCCGTGTCCGTCGCATGGACAGGGCTGTCAGCTGCGGCTTTCGCGGTCGTCTTCGGCGTGGACAGGGCATTTTCGTATAGGAGGTAGTCTCGATGCCGGACGCTCCGGCTGACCGGACACCCGGACGTTGCGATACGGGTTGTGAAACGCTAACCCCGCTACTGTATCAGCGCAGCATCCCGCAAGGGCAGGGTCTCCGTCCGGTGGATGGACGTGACGCCGTGCTCCTTCGGCTGCGTGCGCGTGTTGAAGATCATTGCCGCAGCCCGGCGAGTCTTGCCAGCTTGGGTCGACGGAGCATTTGGAGGAGCCTGCGATGTGGGAACGGCTTAACGGAGCAAGGCGGTTCAATCTCATTCTGGGTACTTTATACCTTGTAGGGGCCTTCGCGCTGCTGATCGTGGTGCTGACGGTTGACCTGCCGCCCAACGCGTTTTATGGAACGTTTACTCTCTGCGTCGTACTTGGATTGTCAGGACCACTTCTGCTTTGGTTGGTAGGTAAGGAGGCTCTCATGAATAACGGAATAGTCGAGAGGATCAGAGAGAGGCGCAGGATCGCTGCCGCCGCCGAATTGGCGGAGCGTTATCGGGGCATAGACATAATGAACAGCCCGGAGGCCGCAGCGCTGCCCACTCCAATGTATGGCTGCCCCGGATGTTCCAGGTTCGATACATACACGGCTGAAGAGCTGTACTGGGTGGAAGAGAAGCCGCTGCTGTCGGCGGGCTGGTACTGCGGTAAGTGCGTCGACAAGCTGAAGGACAAGCCGCTTGATGAGCGGATGAACCTGGAGACGTTCCTGATTGCTGTGGCCAGCGATCTTGGGACTGACTAGCCGGCGCGCTCGGTGAAGGCGTTCAAGATGACGATGGAGTCCCTGCTGGCGGCCGGAGCTTACTGGCTCCTTAGCAGGTTTTCAGATGGCTCTACCGGTAGGTCGCTTGAAGAAACGTGACCGGAGAGCGCCAAACGACGCCGGAGTGGTGTTGAGGAGTGGAGGTCGATTGCGGTTGAAAGATACCCTCACACCGCCGTGAGGTCCTTTGCTATGCTGGATATTATGTCTAAATTTTTTCCTGGCAAGAGAGGCGGGACATGATGACGGAATCGTGCGCAGAGACAGTAAGGGCCAACACCGGTTCGCCCTACGACTACCCCGTGCTCACGACCGGGCTGATACTCAGCCGGTTCGAGCCGGCGGCCGCGCACGAAACAGGAACCGTCATCAGCAACCTGCCAACTGATGGAGAGACCGGCACGGTCACGGATGTCGAGGGCTTCTATCCCAGGCTGCTCTGCACCAATCCCGCCAGGACATACTCAGAGATTCTCGACTCCCTTGCGAGGGCCTTGGATGGCGTGCGCCTGGTGTCCGTGTTCAGGGACGCTGACGGTCAGCCCTTCGTCCACTTCAGGGTGCAGACGGCGGACGGCAGGCCCTACTACGCCAGGCAGAAGGGTGTTTCGTCCGCCAGGGACTCATACCTGCTGCTGCCTGCCGGCAGGCCCAGCCGTGGCGAGCCCCTGGTCGTCTGCGAGGGTGAGAAGGCGGCAGCCGCGGCGATGAGCGCCGGGTTCGCCTGCGCTTGCTGGAGCGGAGGCAGCGGGTCCGCCGGAACCATCAACGTCGACGAGGTGGACGGCGCGGACGTGGTGCTGTTTCCGGACAATGACCACGACGGCATAAGGGCGATGCGCGCGAGCGGCAACAAGATGGACGGCGTCGCGCGATCGGTGCGGGTCGCAGACCTCGCGGGCATGCCCGACAGGGCGGACATAGCCGACATATCCACGGACGAGGCCAGAAAGCGCATTGCAGCCAGCAGAGGCTTCGCTGGCTTCCTCAGGGCCACGGGCGGGCCGATCAGAGAGAAGGACGCACGTCAGCCTGTCAAGGTCTCTTCTGAGCTACGGCGTCTGGCGCACGTAATGGACTTCGACTCCGGGACGTATCTCGCCGACTTCAGCGCAGACCCAACCTTCAACGAATCGGGCTTCGCCCATCTCGTCCTGGAGAACCAGGCAGAGAAGCTGCTGGCGGTCACCGGCAATGAAGGCGTCGAGTTCTTGGTGCTGCGACGGAACGGCACGTGGAGCCGTGACGCAGGGGACCTTCGCCGCCTGATCTCAAGCGTGGGCAAGCATTACGTGAGAAGGATGGTCAACTGCAGCGATCAGCCGCCGTACGACGACGACGGGACATTCTTCCCGGCTGTCAGGGCACTGAGAGCGGTGGAACAAAGTCAGTCCATAGACGGTATGCCGGCTGCGATGCGTCTCGCGTTTAAGGAGAAGCGGCAACTGAAGAAACTGCCGAAGAACCTGCTTGTCTGTGACGAAGGCGATATTGACGCGGATCCTCGTTACAGGGGTTCGCAAACGGTGTCGTCGATCTGGAGTCCGGCGAGCTGCTATCCGCGAAATCCGCGCGCAGGCTGCTGGTGTCCAGGTTGAATGATAGTAGCTACACACCCACCACCCGCTAGCGGCACTCCTGCCGGCCGGACCTGACAGAGATTTCCGTTCCCTTGTCGCGTAGCTGGTCTGGCCCCGGGACGGGGAGCGCCGACGCGGGCAAGATCCGAAGCTGAGGTAGTCGTCATATGCATGACAGCCTGTGGATTCTCGCCGCCAACTGTACGAAAGACT
The DNA here is from genome assembly GCA_028875495.1 of Chloroflexota bacterium. GTDB lineage: Bacteria > Chloroflexota > Dehalococcoidia > Lucifugimonadales > VXLM01 > VXLM01. The sequence goes on along the minus strand of JAPPDQ010000053.1, from coordinate 112,675 downwards.
TTACGTGGAGCCTGAAGATGAACAAGAGACACTATAACAACGGAAATGGCGAGTTCATTCTGGAACCGTTGTCGGACTCGCTTGTCAAGGTCACTCACCGGGACCAGACGGGTTACTTCGGAATAAGCAATGACTGGGATGCCCGTAGTCCGTATGCAAGGACTCGATGGGAGTCCGATATCTGCGGCGATGCGATCGACAGTATTTTCACTTATTCGACTCCGGAAACTGCGCTGAACTCTCTTTGCAGCGCAATGCTGAATGACCAGAGTAAGGAGGATTCCAAGCGCATCAACCCTGAGGGGCGAAAGGACGCTGCACGGCGGGTCATGAAGGAATTTCTGGAGGAGCTTCCGGATTGAATACCAGGCCAGGTAAACCGCGGGCGAGAGCAATAAGCATCCTCGCCCGCGGTCTCCGGCACTATCCCTCCCGGTGACACTGATGGAGAACTTGGAACGATGAAACTGATATGGGGAGACCCTGACCCCGAAACCAATATGTTCGCGAAGCTCGAACTCGTTGAATTATTGACGAGTGAGGACCCGGAGACGCGAAGGGACGTGATGTGTCGGCTCGGAATCTCGGGAGAGGGCGAACTGCTTCCCTTCCTCAGAAACTGCCTCACACATCAATATAAGGAGCTCCGGTCGGCCACCGGGCGTGTTCTGGCGCATCTTGGCGACGACACCGTTCTGTTCCACTTTGTGGATGCGCTTGAAGAGCCGGACTTCCGGGTGAGATACGAAGCGGAAAAGGCCATACTCGCGTTCGACGATTCCAATCCGCTCGTCCGGCATATGCAGAGCTACATCCGGGAAAGAGGAGAACGAGGTCGGCCTATGCGAATCGCGTCAATCGAGGGGTTGGAGGAGCTTGGGGACGAGCGCGCCGTTCCCTTTCTAATAGGCGCTCTGTCTGATGCGGACAGAAACGTCCGCGAAGCGGCTGCTGACGCCCTCGGCACATTCGGAAGTGAACGGGCCGTGCCGGCGCTCCTGGGGTCGCTCGAAGAGAATTACAGCGCCAGGGTTGTATTCGCTGCCGGCCGTGCCCTCGGGCGCATTGGCGGCGAACAGTCACTTCGAGGTCTGATGGAAAGGCTGTCGTACCTGGATACGGAACCCTGGATGTCCGCTGTTATGGTACTAGGCGAAATCGGAGATGGGAGAGCGATTGAGTACATCGTGGAGACGCTACCGGACAAGCCCCACGGAGCGATGCGAGGAGCAGAACGAGCGCTGAAAGCACTCGGCGACGGAGACCTCGTGACAAGACTTCTTTCTGCCCTGGAGGGTGCAGATAACCAGAAGAGGGAGTGTGCAGCTTTGGCCCTGGGCCTGCTGGGAGACCTGCGTGCCCTTGACCTGCTTGCGCGAGCTCTGAACGATTCTGACGGCTACATCGCGGAAGCGGCAGCAAAGGCACTTGGCTGGCTTGGTGATGGAGGAGCATTTCAGCCGCTTGCGGACGCGCTGTCGCATAGTGACTACGAAGTACGTGGTGCTGCTGTCGATGCCCTTGAGAGGCTTGGCGATATTCGTGCTATAGAGGTATTGGAGCGCTTCATCGACGACAAGGAGAACGATTGGCTTCGCTGGCGTGTGGGACAGGTGCTAAAACGGCTGCGAGAGAGCGAGTAGCCCTGTCACAGGGTATACCTCGCTTTTGTAACTCCTAACTACGAGCGGCTAGTCACTGAATTCGAAAGGATGCAGGAAGAGAGGAGCTATGCTTGAGAGAATAAAGATACACTGGGCGTGGCCGCACCTGGTGGCCTTTTTCATCATCTGGATGCTGACTGACCTGATCGCCCTCGGGTTTGGGATTGTATCGTCTGTCAGATACTTGGCCGGGCTTGTAGGCGGCTGGCCCCTTTTCGGGATCGTTTCGGTAGTTACGCTAAATCTGTTCATCTGGGGAAGGTCAGGAGCGGGCAACTGTCGGGATCGCGAGAGAACTATGAAAACTCCTCAGTGATAGACATTCCCGCGAGAAATCGAACGGAGCCACTCCGCCTGCGGGAAAGACCGTATCGCAACGGTTTGGAAAACGGGCACGCCGGCGAATAGGAGAGACGAATGCAAGGCAGAGTTCTTTCGTCCGTAAGCGACTCGCAGTGAACCATCCTAGGGGAAAGCAAGAAGATGCAAAATTATCTGACAGTTTACGTCGATGCCTCAGCGGTATTTCATTTGTCGTCCGGGGCTACGGATGGATTGTTCGGCGCAGATTGGCGGTCTCATGCTGCCAAGTGGTGGGAGACACAGAGGCCGCATTTCGAACTCCACACTTCCGCCGTGGCACTTGAGGAAGCCGGCCGTGGGGAACCGGAAGATGCCGCACGACAACTTGAGGCACTGGAAGGGATACCCCATCTAGAGATAACGGATGAGGTGATTGCGCTCGCTGATGAGCTCATTCGCAGGGAAGCGATACCGCCGGAAGAGCGGACCGCCGCCACGCATATCGCGGTCGCAGCCGTTCATAAGATCTGGTATCTGATGACTTGGCGAATTCGGCGTATTGCCTACCCCGAGACCGGGCCACTCTTCCGGAATGTCTGTGAGCAGCAGGGCTACCAGAGCCCTGTGCTCTGCAATCCTTATGAACTGGAACTGGGCCCGATGCTGCCTGACGAAATGTGGGAAGAACTGTGGGAAGTCAAGAGCCAGTTGAACGATGAATACGAAGCCGACCCGGAGAAATTCTGGGCTGAACTCCAGAACGAATGGACTCCCGGATTTACCTACGGCATACCGGGTCGGGTCTTTAAGACCAGGGAAGAAAGGGACGCCTACATAGAGAGCAAGCGAATCCCACGTGATTGACGGAACGGAATACGCGGCGACCTGGAATGAAGTTGCTGCAACCCCTGAACATTTGCACAAGGAAGATGATATGGCTGAGACTCAAAGCTCCAAAGAGACTTCGCAACGGGCCCGTGCACATCGCCGAGTCACGCACACAGACGTGCCGGTCCAGCACCTGGTCGACTACATGGCCCAGATGTACAACCTGTACGCTTTCCTCGAGGACCATCCATAAGTGAGTGCCGAACGGGCGCTGGAGGGAATCAGGGAATACATCAGGACACAGATTCCCGCTCACAGCGAGAGGGGAAGGGTGAGTGGCATGCCCGTGTTCAGGGGCACACGGCGTCCCATGCACTACTTGTTCGGACACCTGGCCGACGGAATGAACCTTGATCAGTTCCTGCTCGACTACCCGTATCCTGAGCGCGAGCAGGCCGTCAGGGCCATTCGCCTCGGTGGCCTCCTGCTTGAGGCGATGTCTTATGAGTGTGCATTGGCGGAGACAGGGGACTCGCCTCATCCTCCGGACGACTACATTGGGGACAGGCGTTCCGTGAGTAGAGAGTCCGTCACCACGCAGCTTCATGAGGCCGCCTGGCTGGGACGGGCCGAGAGCGTGCAGGCGCTCATATCCGCAGCCGGAGCCGACCCAAACTCATACTCGATTCGCAGGCACGGCGGGACTGCTCTGCACAAGGCAGCCCATCAGGGTCATGTCGATACCGTCGGGGCGCTGCTCTCTGCGGGCGCCGACCCCAACCTGCCTTCGACACATTGGTACGGTGGGACTCCACTGCACCTCGCGACGTGGTCAGGAGACCCCGAAACCGTCAGGGCGCTGATCGCCGGCGGAGCTGATCCAAACTCCTGGGACGAGTACGGTAGGACACCGGCGGAATGGGCCTCCATGCGCGGCGAACATCATCTGGTGGAGAGATAGCCGAGGCCGAGGCTGAGGGGCAGCAGCAGGACTAGCGACGAATCGAATGAGAGAGTCGTTCGTCGAAGGCCTCGAATCCAATCGGACGGCCGTCTGAATCTCGGTGTGGTCGGAGAGTGGCTTCGCGAGGACATAGGTCACTCAATCAAGAGTGACAGCGAGCCGGACATAGTAGTGAAGAGGAACTCCAATGACTGTAAATGAACTAATCAAACTGCTGTCGGCATATCCGGACGATCTGCGCGTGGTCGTCAACGGCTATGAAGACGGATTTGACGACCTTTCACCGGACAGACTCTCCATCGTCAAGATAGCGTTGAACACGAGTACTGAGAGCTATTTAGGCAAACATGGATACTGGTATCCCGAAATCGAGGGAAAGCAAAAAGGTGTTGAAATGGTCGAAGCTCTGGTATTAGAGCGGTCATCCTTCTGAGCTGTCCTCAAGCGCATCACTATGGAGGAAACGGTCATGACTGATGGAACGAGAACAGAGAGAGAAGTGGTCTTGTATGGCACGGTGAGTGATATCGACAAGAGCACCAGGTCTTTTCTACTGGAACCAGTCTATGGTGTCAGGGTGCGAGCGTATGCGTCAGAGGGGATTCTTGATGAAGTAGACCGCGCGCTGAAAGAAGGTGGGGACGATGCAAGATTGATGGTCAGGGGAGTAGGCGTATTCCGGAACAACAATTTGGAATGCCTGATGCGGGTAGGTGCTGTCTGCCTTGTCGTCCCGCTTGATGTTCTAGCTCAATTGGATGAGTTACGAAAACTGAAGGATGGCTGGGCGGACGGCATTCAGCATCCATCAGACTGGGGCAGCGGCTACGGCAAAGCGCCAAGCCATGAGGGACTGAACTGGCTTGGGGACAAGCTGGAGCGCGAATACCCCGATGACCTGCCGCTTCCTCGCGTCTATCCGACGCCTGAAGGCGGTGTGCAGATGGAGTGGACGATAGGGAAGTTTGACATAAGCCTAGAAGTCGACCTCAGAGACCACACCGGCTATTGGCATTGGGTCGACCTAAACGATTTCGACAGGGACGGCGAGAAAGAGTTGAATCTGGACGACAGCGACGGTTGGGCTTGGATTGCCGCCGAAATCCGACGGTTGGAAGCATCAGGATGAGCAGAGAAACACGGCCGTGTCGGCAGAAATATCCCGATCGGATGAGAGAACGTTTCTTGGAACTTGCCAACAAGTGGGAAAACGAAACCGTCCTTCTATCACGTGTCGACCTGGCGACTATACACCCGGCCCACCGGGAAATCATCAGCATGGGCGAACCGGTTGTATCCCTGATTCTCGAAAGAATGAAATCGCGGGGCGGGCACTGGTTCCATGCGCTGCACGAGATCACCGGCACCGACCCCGTAGAACCAGCTGATCACGGCAACATCTCAGCAATGCAGGATGCGTGGCTGAAGTGGGGCGACGCCAATGGATATATGTGAGGCGCGTTGACATTCAGGGCTAGTAACAGTTACTTGCCCTAGTCGTCGTTCACAGCTCTATCGTCTACTGTCGCGTCAAGCCTGCCAAGTTCCGGTCTGTATCGAGCCGAAGCGTCTGCCTTCCTGCGCGACTGCGATGAGGGGCCACCACAAGCGAATAATCATCTGCTATCCGGCACTGGATGTTCGCTGAACATGCTCTCTGAGCGCGCCGTTGATGTCCGTCTGATAGCCGCGGCCGTCACGAGCATGGGCCTTGAACCATGCAATGATGTCCGCGTCTATTCTCAAGGTGATCTGTTGCTTCACCGGCCGGTAGAAGACCCCTCGCCTCGCATCGGACCAGTCCAGTATCTCCGGGGCGTCTGTTGTATCGACTTGGTCTTCGGGCAAGTTTTCCAGCGCTCGTATCTGTGACTGAACATCTGGCGGCAAATCATTCATGTCATTCTTCTTCATATGCCTCCCTCTCGTGTCTGGTCGCTTTGCGGGCGGATATGATACGACCGGTTCCCTCACCAGTGTCAGTGTCGAAAGCAGGCCAGGTGTGAACCACCATCAGGACTTGAGTGCCTACCATTCCGATGGTCCGCCATCGTTGCTCGTATGGATACGGGTCTTCTCGCGTTGCAGCCAATGGGTCATCAAAAACATAGATCGCAGCCTCGAAGTTGATGCCATGAGACCGACGATTTGTCCTGTTTTTGGCCGAGTCCCAAGTCCAACACAATCTTCCACTACCTCCTGTAATACTACATAATTGTAGTTACGCATAAAGTACAAAGTCAAGTGAGATGTCTGCCAGTCCAGCTGCCGAAATCCTCTCCGTAACTCGCCTGGTTTTTGGCTAATCTAAATGCATTATAATTACACTTATACCGCAACTAGGATGTAGCCAAAATGACCCTCCGGACACAGCAACAGACATCCGAAAATGCGCCGGCGATTCTCACGGACGAGCAACGCCGGCGAGTGGCGGATGCTCTCGAGAGCGCACAGTCAGAAAACACTCGGAAGAACTACGCCAGCCAGTTCGGCAAATTCAGGACCTGGTGTGGGCAGGAAGGCTATCCACCACTCCCGGCACAGCCTGAGGTGCTGGCCGCATATGCCGTGGAGCTTGCCGATGACGGCAAGAGCATGTCCACGATCCGTCTCGCCGTTGCGGCAATCGTCGATGCACACAGGTGCGTGGGCCTGGAGTCTCCCCAGACTGCCGGAGTCACAGAGACGCTTCGGGGCCTGTCACGGCAGATCGGCGTGGGCCAGAAGCAAGCACGGCCTCTTGATGCAGACGCCCTGGCCGCCATCCGGGCGACGGCGCTCAATCCGAGGATATCCAGAGGAGGCTCGCTTGAGACGGAGGAAACGGCTCACAGGCGTGGCCGCTTGGACATCGCACTGGCATCAGTGATGTCCGATGCGGGCCTGCGCATTTCTGAGGCTGCGGCACTCAGATGGCGCGACGTGCTTGATGCTGAGGACGGTGCCGGCCTGGTGTACATCGAGCGGTCGAAGACGGACCAGACGGGAGAAGGCGCCTACGTCGTTGTCACTCCCGATACCTTGACCGCATTGAAGCGGCTGCGGCAGGACTCTGAAGCCTGGTCCGACGAGGCCTCCGTTTTCGGGCTATCGATGTCCCAAATAAGCCAGCGAGTGGACAGCATGGCGCGGGCCGCGGGCCTGGGCGAAGGTTACTCGGGACACTCCGGCCGCGTGGGCCTGGCGATCAGGATGACACGCCGGGGCGCTCCGCTTCAGGCAGTGCAGACCCACGGGCGCTGGAAGTCGCCGTCGATGCCGGCGAGGTATACGAGGAGCGAGAAGGCGCTTGAGGCCCTTGAATGGCTTGTCTAAAGTAGATATTGGTGAATCCCTGTGAAGTGGTAAAGTACGCGCCCGCCAAAGTTACTGCCGAACAAATAAAATGAGTACGTGAAGAAGGAGCAGGTGCTAAAGGATGAGTACATTTTCTCTGCCTCAGCTAAATCAGCCCATCTTCCTTACAGAGACCCAGGTCCAATTCCACATTGATGGAAACCTCACATCAGCCCCGGCAACAATCACGCAACACCTGTGGCCACGGCCTGGCGTCGTTATAAGGGTATCTGAGGTTGCACGCAATCCCCAGCCGATTTCAGAAAACTCGTCTGACCCGGCGCCAAAGGGTGCGTTGCCGATTCTGTCAGAAGGCCCGACGAAGGTTCAATTGGATAATGGAGTATGGATTGCTGTAGTTCCTAATTCCTGGATTCCCTTTCAGGAAGAGGCGGAGTTGCGTTTGCAGCAGAACCCCAGCACAGTTTTGGAAACAGGCAAACCCATCACTCGGCTGCAATTTGACCTATTGAATATCACTGGCGACCTATTCGATCGGCCATTAGTGCTTCAGACCCAGTCATGCATAGTTCAGATCAGTCCGGTGCCAAACTTTATTGAGCTGGAAAACGCGCTCAGAAAGGACAGCGGATATGCCGTAACACACAGGGGAATAGTTCAGTGCATCGAAGGCGAATCCTTCTCCATGGAAGACGCTAGAATCCTTCGGTGGGGACTGGAACATTTCCTCTCATTCGCCTGTGGCACTCAATGTCGTGCTACCAATATAGTAGGTTTTGACGCAGAGGGAAACGAAGCTTGGAAACAGTGGGGTTCTTATCATGTAAACCTATGGAGCAAGCGTCTTTCCTGGTCGGACCTAACTATCAGAGGCGCCCTTACCGGAATCTTCGAGCGATTTTGGATGGAATATCGTAAGTCCAAGGAGCATTTGGACAGGATTCTGGGTTGGTACGTTTATAGCAATGAAACTTCGGCAGCAGACCTGAGCATCGTGCTTAATCAGACGGTGCTTGAAATACTCACAAGCTTGATGCCAAGCGGAGAAGAAGGGGAGTCTCGTGGGACACGCATAGTGAAAATGCTGCGGAATCAAGGGATCGACCTTCAGATTCCAGATGTGTGTAGCAAACTGAAAGCATTAGCGGCACAGCACGGCTTTGAGCATGGGCCACGTACGTTGGCCGAGATTCGCAACTCTATGGTTCATCCGAATGAGAGCGTAGAGATGGACTCCATAGACGCCTATTACGAAGCCAAGCAATTGGGCCTGTGGTATATCGATCTTCTACTTCTGAGGATGTTTGAGTACGAAGGAGAGTACGTCTCCCGTCTTGGCGACGCTGGGCTTCCCGGAGATACTGAACTTGTTCCTTGGTCTAATGAAGTCAGCCCCGACGGAGACGACGCACGCTGAACCGGATAAAATAAGGCAGGTGCTTCAGTTGAGATTGAGGCGCTAGACCGGGCCGTACCTCTAACTCTCGACAGAAAGGGTGGCGGCAACCCCAAGGTGGTCCGTTAGATTGGTCTGGCCGTCGATGTTGCTGATCACGTTCAAGGACTCTGCCGCAATGCCGTGACTCAATGCCAGGTGATCAATGGTCCGTAGCCCTCTATGACCAAGGGCGAACGTTGCAATGGTCATGTCATCGGGCATTGCGTCAAGCAGCGCTGACTTCAGTCTGCGCGACGCATAACTGCTCCGGCCTGTCCTCTGGTTGAAGTCCCCGGCGATGATCAAGGGCCTGTCCTTCACATCTTTCAGCAGCTCGGCAAGAGAGCCCACGTAACTTTCGTGATCCTCCCAGCCTCTCTTCCGTTCATCCCCTCTGTACTTCTCTGCCCGTGACCTGCTCCACGGGATGCAGATTCCCATCACCGTGACCTCGCCGATCGGAGTCCTCGTGACTCCGGAGACGTACCGGCCGGGTGGCATTTCATCACAGCCTAGGTCGTCAACGTGTTCCCAGGGTTCTCTCGACCAGAGAATCACCTTCCGCCTATTCCTGATGAGATCATAACCATAGTCGGCCTGCGAGCAGATCGCATGCCCGTTCGTTGGCAGCAGTTCCTTGTCGGTCTCTGTCAAACAGATGACGTCGGGGCTATGCAAATCGATACGCCTGAGTATCTCAGGCGTCTTTTTTGTTCTCGGTGTTGCCCACGCCACGTTCCAGTTAACCAGACTCATCGTCATGGCGCTGTCAACTCTATCCTACAGGCAGTAGTCCGCTCTTCAGACTTGTGTGATACTTGCTGTCGGGCTAAATGCCATCTGAACTTTCTTTTATTGGTAGCGTAGACCGGCATCACACCATCCTCTACTCACGTTTGTCACGTCCTTATGGACCTCGTTAAGACTTGCTCAGCGTGGCCAAACCTCAATTGCCACTTTCGCGAGCTGACGGGCGCGAGCTTCGATTCTCTCTTCGTTCCACTCTGTCTCCATAACAAGGACCTTGTTGAGAAAGAGAGTACTGTGGTCTTGCAGTTCCTCGCGCTTTTCCTCCCAGAGCTTGTTGGACAGGCTCGTGTTGAGGCGACCATTTGCGAGAGTGAGGTTGCCTAATGTGTGGATGAGACGATCTCGGTTCGATTTTGCCTCTTCTTCGTCCTCGACCTCTTCGGGCAGTTTCCAATTTCCGCTCCGCCATCCTATCGGCATGGAGTGCTCAATTGTCAAATCTCTCGGCACGGTGTGGTTGTCGGCCTTATCTGTTCGCAGGCCTGATTCTATCCCTTCCAAGACGATACGTGTCCGTCCCCGCGTCATCAGACGATATGCGGGACGAGTAAGAAAAGCGTCTGTGAACTGCTGGTCGTCTGGCCATTGTGTGGCATATGATTCCTGCCCCTTCAGGTATTCGGTGACGGCTTCACCAGAGTTTGCTGTGCCGGCATCTTCTAATGCACCCAGCATGCCGATAAAGAGTCGGCCATAACCCCTTGTGGTCATGCCGCAGACCATCCGACGAACAAGATAGCTTTCAATGGCCTGGAGGGACTTCAAAAGCTGCTCATGAGGAACGTCTGATGAGAGCAGCCACATCAGGATCGGTGTAATGACACCTGCCTGCATCACGCCGCGCCTGTAGAGGAAGGGTTCGATCTCGTCATCGACTTCCACCTTCTCAATCTTGGCGTAAACTTTACTTACCCTCTGAATGTCTTCAGCAACGGCTATGGCGTTCTTATTACCTTCGCCTTCGGCGTCAAAATAGCGGCGAAACTCTGCGAACACGTTGTTGGGCGCAATCTCGTCCTGTCTTCGCATTGTGAGCCAGAAGTTAAGGAAAGCATCGACACGTGGGCGAAGGAGTCTGCCCTGAAAGACTTCCTCATCCCACCAGCCACCACCGAAATCCCAAACTTCGTCGGGATCGGTAACCCCCACTTTACCCGCCTCGGACAGCATCATGTTCTTCATTTTGTCCGACTCAAGCAGTGGAGTTCCTCGGGCATTTAGAGTCTCGAAGATGATGTGCGCGTTTTCGTCCTGTTTCAGGTCGATGACTACCAGCTCCAGGAGATTGCGGATCGTAATTTCCAGAGCAGCTACCCTTTGCTCCCTCTCCTCCGGTCGCTCGTCGAGCCAGTCGCGCACCATCAGTTTGAAGAACTCGTGTGCCTGAACAATGAGCGTCTCCTCAAACTTGTCACCGGTTTCTTCATTACTCATTGCGTGCCTGAAGGCTTGGCGATCGTCTATAGTGGGAAGGACCTTGAAGGCACTATCAGGGTCATCGTCATCTTGAAACTCCGATCCATTCAGTACCAGACGAGAAAGTCGTTTCGCTGCGTTGCCGACTTCGCGTTTCTCGAATACCTCCTGCGTGGCGTCAAGGAGCAACTGGGAGGTAATCAGTCGTTGCTGGCCGTCCACCACATGTCGTGTGTCTAGCACATTGACGGCGTGAGATTGCTCTTGGATAACGATTGCGCCCAGAAAGTGATTTTCTACAAGCACCCCTTTTTCCATGTACTCCTCGGCCGTATTCCGAACATCGTTCCACAAGGGATCCCACTGCTGCTCCTGGTTCCAAACATATCGGCGCTGGAGAGGCGGTATCTCATATCGGATCGGATTATTGAACAGGTTTTGAAGATTCAGTATGCTCACACCCTGCATTTGACCTACTCCCAAGGTTGGAATTTCAACATGGATACAAGCGGTGACGTGGATTATATCACCGGCCCGATTCTTGGCTCCTAGACCCCACCGGACCACATTCAGACTGACGGCAGGTTGGCAACGCGGAGTGATCGCATGCTCTGGTGTCGGCCTGAACCTCTTAAGATTTCACATGATAGGGGGCGACCTAGTCGCAAGATCAAAGTCAGCTGATTTTCAAAGTTGGCCTAAGGGACTGCGATGGAGAGCTACACCTCGTGGAGGCATCCCGATAGCTCCCTCGATCCAGTGCAGCAATGACCTCGGGTACTCTTTGCATATTGAGCCGAACTTGTCGAACTCAATGGGCATTTCGAGTACGGGGCGTGGTTGCGGATGCAACAAAAGGCAGGGGGATGGGGGATCCTTGCATCCTTTGAATCTCTGAAGTCTGAGGCAAGATGCGACGCAAATAGATTATCGCGTCCGCGGTGCCGCTGAGGTTGCCTCGTACGACGGCGAGAATATGGATAGGGAGCATCGAGCCATAATCGACGCTTCTGCTGCATTAAAACGCTACTAGCAGAAGTTAAATCACTCCCGTGATTGTCCTTGTCCGGCACCTGGTTCAAAGTCAGCCCTGAGCCAGCGCACAAAATGCTGGGCATGGAGTGTGTATGTCCTTTTTGAGGATGGCGCCAAAGGAGCTTCTTCGACAACTTGCTCATATTTCTTCAGAGCCCTCTCAACGTCGGCCAGAGTCTTAGCTTTAACTTGCATTTTCGACACTCTCCTAACAGTCGTTCTTTCGTCGTGCCTACTCAGCCGAGTAGCCCCACCGCGCGTGCAGACTTACGTTTCTTGTGCGAAGTCACCTACACGGTTCGTGCTCTCTTAGAGCGGAAGCTATTTCGCGAATCTGCACAAGCAAGGACTCAAGCAGCTCTGGAAACTCCCCAGAACGTGGCAGGTTTATTCGGATGAAGTCCCTCTTCTGCGACCAAGAGGGGACGTCGTGATAAAAGTCCTCTCTCCGGTTGATACGCACAGCGCTCAATCTGTTGCGCACCTCACCGATGCACTCTTGTGCAGATTCCTGAAAGCCCAACCACAGCGGTCCACCCAGACATTCCCATAGACGGGTGTCGTACCCGAACCACATGCTTACGTCGTACATTTTGAAATATCGCACGTAGCCGCTCACACTATGTGCTGGAGCATATCCGGTCGTATCTGCCCAGCCCTCTCTCCTGCCATCCTCGATAGCTCCGTATACAAGCTTCCTGAGCCTCTCTTTGTTGTCGTCGTCCAGGTCACTCAACTTACCTGACGGCGCGTGGAAGGCGTTCAGGTTCTCGTAGTCTACAACGCCTTGCAGTTCCGCGATCGACCTGAGAGTTCCTTCGTCACCATCTGCCTGGACACGGGACTCGAGCAATCCCAGAAGATGGTCCCAACTCGTCAGTATGAAAGTACGGCCGTTTCCTACAGGTACGCCGATTACACTCTCATCCTGGCGTTCATCTCCGATGGTGAAGTCGCTCTCGGCGCGTATGAGCTGCATCATCTCAGCCCATAACCATTCGAGCCGTCGATGCGGCGCTACCACCAGCAAGGCGGAGTTTCTGTCCTTCGGCAGGTATCTCAGGTAATTCACAGGCTGGTTCTCAGTCAATAGCGCGTCGAACTTTGCCTCCATCAGGACGTGTTCCTTGCCTTCATCGTCCAGACCCACGAGGTCTGGACGCTCGCCACCTTCTTTCACCGCCTGTGTCTGTGCTTCGTAGACCGGCGAGACGTGCGCCCCACCTTGCTGCAACAACTCCCTGAATGCCGTCCTGGCGGCACCAGATCTGTTCAGGATATATGCCAGGGCTTCCGTCGAGAGGTCCTCGAACGATCCCCTGAGCATCCAGGCAACGTGCGCCAGTACTGTAGGACTTGCTTCTGCCATTTCGTCTCCTGTTCTAATTCACGCATGTCATCTTGATTCTGCTGACCTGCAGCCAATACAGACTTTTCACTGTGATTAATCTTCGCCTTCGTTCTCCTCAGGGTCGCCAGCGTAGTCGTCATCGTTACTGCCACCGAAGTCAAAGCCCCAACGCTCCTTCGCCCACTCAAGAAGCGCCCCGCGACGTTCATCGATGGACTCTGGTCTCCAGTCGTCCCACCTCGTCAGTTCCCGTTCTTCGAGCAGTAGGGAATTGGCATAGCAGGGAGTTTCGAAGTCTTCCTGTCCCTTTTTGTCGGGAAAGGCCTTGTTTCCAAGAGAGGGATTATCGGCGGTGAGAGTCAGGTTACCGAGATCATGCCTGTACTTTTCGTGGACTGCCGGCTCGAATCGTTCCTGCCAGTAAGGTCTGTCAGCAATCGATTGCGGCAGTATGTGCTCGACGGTGTTCCCGCTGGAGACCTGCGTCCAGCGCACCTTCGGGCTACCGCCCAACTTTTCGGCAAGGTGTTGTTCGTATTCATACAGGAAATACCTCAGACCCGTCCAATCGTAACGGCTCTGCAGATGCTCAGGATTCGTGAACTCATCAAACATCTGATGGGCGTAGGTCGCGCTGAACATCTCATTCAATCGCTCGACAGTATCCTCAAATCGCAGTCCTCTCATCACGCTGTGCGCCAGCCGATACATCGCCGGCTGGCGATAGTTGACGTAATATCCGGCTATCCTGTATGTGCGAAAGGCAAACACCTCGCAGAGTCTGACAATTTCAAGATACTTGTGCAGATCGTTGGGCCATCGCTGTCTGGCGGCCATTAACAGAGGTAGAAAGGTCGCCGTGAGCCTGATTCTCAGCAGCTTCCTGTTCCACAGCGCCACCTCGCCTTTAGTTTCGTCATTTCCTGTGAAACCGCTGAATGCGCCTTCCCTGTCCGGATTGAGCGCGTCACAGTACGCGACGCAGGAATCCCGAAGGCCGCGCACGTAATCGTGAAGTTCTCTAAGCAAGCGGACGTGGCGGCTCTTTTCCCTGAGATCGAATCTACGTCTTATGCTCTTGCTGCCCTCCCAGTTCTGGCGTCTGGGATCATATCTGATGAACCAGTCAGAGCTCAGAAGCTGGTTCTCATTCGCCGCCGATCCCAGGTCGGCCGCCATCATCTGCCGCAGCACATCTCCCCAGACAGAGTTGATGGTATCAGCAAGTTCATCCCGTGCCTGATGAGAGACGTCGAGTGTGGAGGCGCAGTAGAGGAGATAGTTTTTCACCTTCTCGAGGTTGGTCAGCTGTTTGCCTCTATCATTCATGACTTCGAAGATGACCCCGACGTCCCCAGCGCGCTCCACCTCGTAAAGGTTGAAGTGAAGCTGGTTGGTTACCTTGCGGTGAAGGTCGCGAAGCCATTCCTCGCTGTCAGCGCCATCCCCACCGGCTCTCTTCAGGTACTCGCCGATCAGGTTCCTGGCGTCCAGAAGACGCTGAGCCGAAATAACAGGCGGACCTCCAACTCCCGGCGTTTCCGGCAGAACGCTGCTCTGGAAAAAGTCATCGGTGTCGTCGTTCAGCGTCAACTTATGGAGCGAGAGGCCGTACTCATCCGTGGCCACGACGTACTTCTTCCTCACACCCAAAGCGAGGTTCTTGCCACTCTCGAACTTTCCTAATTCTTTAGACAACTCGTTCAGTAACAGCACGATAGTCGTGAGTCTCTGCTGTCCATCCACCACATCGGTCTCGATGAAGTTCTGTCCTTCGTCGTCCATTCTCCGAACGGGATCGGCTGGCTGGTGAAGTACAACAGTTCCGGTGTAGTGCTGCCTGGATGCATCGAGCAGCGCGAGATCATCCAGAAATTCCTCGATTTGTTGCCTCTCCCAAGCGTAGCCGCGCTGGTACTCAGGCACACGGAAAATGCGGTCATTGAAGAGTTCCTGGAGGGAAAGCGTGTTGTTCATTAGGTCACCTCTAAGTGGGTATTATGGACTCGAATGTGATTCTGAACCTGGTAGCTTGATGAGACTCAATGTGGTCTGACTTAAGAGCGCATTTTAGGCATTGTTTCGTGAGAGGACAATACGACACATGAGTAAAGTTCGAATAGCTTTCATTTCTGACCGCAGCAAGCCTAGGGTATCGCAGCCTGTCGAGCGCTAAGGCGCTGGGTGCAAGGATTGAACGTGTTTACCGGTGGCGTCACTGGGAATGCGGATAGGACGTCCACCCGGCGAAGAGTTTGGGTCATCACCACGCACCCAACTTGACAAGTTCAGAACGTATCGTGTTCGTGTGCAGGCCGCCCGCAAAAGAAGGCACGCGAATGAAACAAATTCGCGCCGCTCTGCTGGCACTCAGCTATTCATCTGTTGCTATGCCGAATATGGCGTCAATTTCAAGGTTCCGCTTCCCATCGTCGCCGTCCTTGATGAGAAAGTCCCGGCGATCCCGGTAAATGAGCGCCCGGTTAAGAACGTAATCGTCCTTCTCCAGATCGATCTTGTGGCAAGGCGTCATCAGCCAGTACTTGTAGTCGCCAATGAATAGATACCTGTTCTTCATGCGAAAGAACCTGCCGTCAACACCCTCACTGCGCAGAAACGCTGGCATACCTCGGCAAGGAGGCCTTGCTGCCCGTCTTTCTTTATGACCACATACTCATGCGGCCACGTCTTACGGTAGGTTACTGCCTCGCGCCATGGAGCCTCGGAAATGAGTTCCACAATACCGCGGCTTCGTGCCGTCTTTTCTGGCGAGGCGCTCTCATTGACAGTCTCTCCCGCCTGAACGGCGACTGTAGGTTCGGACGGCAGTATTCCGACTTCTCGCAGCGGTGTCATGTCCCCGTCTCGATTGTAAGCAGCCCACGCGCGTCTGACCGCGTGCCATCTCTTGATCTCCTCCGGGGTCTCAGGAACCTTCACGTCCTGCCCAGGCTTGGGAAGCCCTGTCTCGGGGTCAAGTGCTATAAATGGATTGTCTCCGCTGAGTGGCATGTTCCTGTTCCTCCAGTTTCAACCACCATCTCCAACACAAGTGCGAGGACTTTTCCTCACTCGCAGTGTTCTGCGTAATGCCTAAGCCTTATATCGATTTCATCTCCTGGAAGCCGGCATCTGGGATGATCGCGAATCCTGGTGAGTCCTGAGACGAGTTCCTCCGGCGAGGCGACTCCCTCCTGGTGAATCCGGTCCAGTACCCACAGCACGCCGTGGCAGGTCACTCTCAGGCATTGGGCAAGGGCCCGCAGCGCCGCGTCTCCCGTCAGGAGTGTCCACTTCCTGCCAGCAGCCAGAGCCAAGGCGAACGAGTCGGGCAGGGAGAGGCCTCTGTATTCCCGACCGAAGAGTACCGCCCTGCTGACCTCATCGCCATTCAGCTCAACCACTTCCAACCCTAACCGGACAAGGCGCTCGCCGAATGCCGGCCCTTGCCGTCTGTTCAACAGTTCGTTTCTGTAGAGCAGATCAGGAACCTTGAACCTGAAGGGAAGCGCGAAGGACTGCTCCAACAGGCTTCCTCTCTCAAGGTCTATCAATACCGATGTGTCTGCAACCATCACATCCACCACCTACACCTCCGCCGTAACCAATCCTCTGCTGCCGACCGGATTGTCCATCAATTCGTTGAGGTCGTGGACGGAGATCTCCAGCAGCTCCGATGCCTTCGACTCTGAGATCGCGCCCTCGGCCAGCGCTCGATAGCAGAGACGCTCGAACCGCCCGGACACCTCTCCGGGAATCGGGTGTTCTTCCTCGTAGGGCGGGCTGCGCCATCCAATCTCCTCAAACACGCTATACATCCTGTCCTTGAGCACCTGGCTGATGATTCCCAAGTCCTTGCAACGGTAGGTGATTGCCTGGACGCTGACACCAAGCATCAATTTTAACTTGAACAGCTCGGCCCAACCCAGGGCCGTGCGATGCTTCCCGATCTCCGCCCACATCACCTCCTCCGGCATGAGAAACGCTCCGGCGAAGCGATGAGCGACCTTCTCCTCGTCGATGCCGGGGGAGACGTCCAGGACGAGGTGACCGATCTCGTGCGCAATGGTGAACCTCTGACGCTCGCCGCCGTGTGTGGCGTTTACCACGATCACCGGTGCTTCGTCCTCGCTCTCCCTGCGGACGTGAGCCGTGAAACCGTCCATGCTGTCCACCATCGGGCGGAAGAGGACCTTAACGCCTCTCTCCTCCATCAGTTCCGCCATGTTTGGGATCGGATTGAGTCCCAGCTCCCAGTCGTTGCGGAGGATGCTGGCGGCGCGGTCCGCCTCCCAAATGTCATTGACTACCGGATAGGGTGCGAATCTAGGCCTGTCCCAGTTGACACTGGGCAGGTCGAGGATTTCTTCTATCGTGAGGTAGCGTTCCAGCATCTGTAGGACCATAGCGCCTATCCGGTCCTGTTCCCGTTTGGAACTGAGCTTCTTGCTCCTGAAGTCCACGGACAACAGGCTCAGGTTGCCGTCCCCGACAAGGTAATTTACGGACACATTCAGGGCGTCCGCCAGTGCGATCAGAACGCCGGAGCTCGGCATGGATTCGTCCCGTTCGTACTTGCCGATCGCCTGGGCGGTTACAAGGTTATCGATCCGGTCGCTCAGACCGCGAAGTGACAGTCCGGATGCCGAGCGTGCCAGCTTCAACCTGTTGCCAATCATCGCGTCCTCCTTTCACCTTTTCCTCTCTTTGCGTAGTTTACACTACTATGTTAGTATGTACAAATAGTAAACTATGTGAACTCATTACCTGCCGTTAGTCCGGGATGGAGTAACGGCGGCACAAGGTACGAGCAGATATGGAGCCAGACGAAAACTTCTACATACTTGCGCTCGACGGCGGCGGGGCCAGAGGGATTTACCCCGCACACATCCTTGCCCGTCTCGAGCGCGAACTGTCGATACCGATAGGCGAGTGCTTCGACCTCATCACCGGGACAAGCACCGGATCAATAATAGCTGGCGCTGCTGCGGCTGGTGTCGCCATGCAAACAGTCGCCGATCTATTCGAGGATCAGGCGCCTGCGATATTCAGCCGCAAGCGCTTCGGATGGGGTCTGTTCAGAAGCAAATACGAGCGCCAGCCCCTTGCACAGATTGTCCAGCAGTTCCTGCCGGAACTGCGAATGGGCGAGATAACGACTCCACTGCTGATTACAAGTACCGATATTTCGACGGGCGGTGTCCGCGTCATCAAGTCCAGATACCTGCAAGAACAGGGTCAGGAGTACGTCAGGGATGGGGACGTCCCGCTGCGCGACGCCATCCTTGCGTCCTGTGCCGCGCCCTCATTCTTCGACCCTATGCAGGTAGACGACTACCTTCTTGCCGACGGCGGCCTATGGGCGAACAACCCCTCGATACTCGCCGCGACCGAGGCCGTCTCGAAGTTCGGGCGGCCGCTGTCGCGGGTTCATATCCTGTCGATCGGCACAGGTAAACCACGGCACCTGTATGAACGCGGGCGCTCCTGGGGCATTGCAACAGGCTGGGGGCGCCTGAAGCTCGTGTCCTACTTTCTAGACCTTCAGTCGCAGGCGTCCACCAACATGGCGACGCTGCTTCTCGAGGACAGGTACTTCAGGATGAATCCGGAAATCGAAAACTGGGGCCTGGACGACACACGGCACCTCATAGCTCTTAAGGTGAAGGCGGACAGTGACTTTACACGAGACTTTGGCGAGATCCAGAAGAAAATCAAGAGGGGCTGTGGCCAGCGAAGCGAAACAGAGTCGGCGTCTATTCGGGGATCCCCGGGCGGCTTGCAGCTGCAAAAGACAGTCAACACGTAAGTTAACGACGAGGTGAAATCAGGATGACAAAGAACAAGAAGGATTTTCAGGAGTTTCTGAGGGATGAGGTAAACCTCAACCAAGGCAGAATCGACCGGCTGACCAGCGGGGTCAGAGGTGTAAACGGCTGTCTGAAGGATAACCTGAAGGGTTATCAGACAATGGAGCGACAGGGGTCTTACGCCCTCGGCACCCTGATAAAGCCGGTTGACGACAACGACGAGTACGATGCCGACATTCAGGTAGTGATGAACCCGAATCCTTATTGGCGCCCCAAGGACTACGTGAACGAAGTTCACCGAACGCTCAAGCAGAACAAGAACTACGCCGACAAGCTGAGGCTGAAGACTCGGTGCGTGACGGTCGACTACGCGGGCGACTTTCACCTTGATGTGGTGCCGCGAGTTACGATTGGCGGCAAGCACTACATTTGCAATCGAAACGACGACACATTGGAAGAGACTGACGGCACGGGGTACAGGGAATGGTTTAACGAGAAGAACCGAATTACGGGCGGCAACCTCAAGCGGGTGGTAAGGCTGCTGAAATACCTACGTGACCACAAGAGCAGCTACACGGTGAAATCGATAATGCTGACCACACTCGCGGGCAATGCCATTCATTCGGATGATGAGGGAACGGAGGCCGTTAGCACAGTGGCGGATACCCTGGTTACTGCTCTCACGAGGATGGACGACTATCTTCAGCAGCACCCATACATGCCTACGGTCCGGAATCCTGCCCTGCCGTCTGAGGACTTCAACAGGCACTGGACCCAGGCCCAGTACTCCAACTTCAGGAATAGAGTGCATTCGCAGGCGCAAACTGCAAGGAAAGCGAAGGCTGAGGAGTCGAGCGAGAAGGCCATCAAGGTCTGGCAGGAACTCTTCGGGGAGAGTTTTGCGAAAGGTTCGTCCAGCAGCAGTGGTGGCACCTCAGGAAGCGGCACATCTAGGGCATCAGGTGCCGCTTCCAGCGCCGGCTCAGGCATAACTATAGCGCGACGCAACGACGCACACAGGTTTGGGTAAAGATGGTCGCTCAGGAACACTTCGATAAGGAGTCACTTACGGGGTTTGTCGCAGAGCTGAAGACCTCGGGCTTCAGCCCGGTCGAGGGATCCGCTCTCCGGCGATGGCGCGGGCCGATTCACCCAGCCTTCAAGGAGTTGACGGACGCCGCGACGATGGATATCGCCATCATGCCGGGATGGCCGTTTCAGCCGCCGGCTCTCGTCGTTCAGGGACTCAACACCAACCATTCGACACTGGGCGGGTTCGTCTGCCTGTGGCAGGACGGCGACTTCAGCCTGGAATGGACCACGGTCGCCGGTCTGTTTTCGAGAATAGAGGAATGGTGTGAGAACGTCAGACTCGGCTGGGAGGGACAGGACCTGGGACGTGACGCCCTTCTGAATTTCAAGGATAAATACGCTTACGCGGCGATCTTCGACCTGCCGGCACTCGACATCCGGAAAGGCTCATGGGGAGACTGTCGAGCTTCCGTCAAGCCTTACCCCGTGAGGGTTGACATTCTGCCGGGACGCCGCCAGGCCGCAAACGAGCTGCGCGCTATGTGGTTTCACGCCGGCCAGCTCAAGTCGCCACCACCTCGTCAACTCTCGGAAGTTTTTTCCAGCCTGCCGAGAAGTCAGTGCAAGGGGCTTGAGAAGGCGCTGTCAGAGCGACGTAACCCGCGTGACCTGGTTGCGAGCGGTGGCGTAGACATTATTCTGTTCTGCTGGGAGTGGAACGGCAGGACTGATCTTCTGGTCATGGCGTGCAAGGGAACCGGAGAAACTGTGGAGGCGATAGCGTTGCAACCAGGACCGAATGACGAGAAAACCCTGATACTGCGGGCAGGTCCCGACGCGCCTGAGTTAGTGAAGCGCAAGGCAGTAGTGCTTGGCGCGGGCGCGCTGGGCGGGCACACCGCCCTGACTCTGGCAGAGAGCGGGCTCGGCTCCATCGAGATCGTTGACCACGATGTGCTGCTGCCGGGCAACGTCGTCAGACACGTCGCAGGTCACAGACAGGTGGGCAAACGTAAGGTAGAAGCAGTCAGGGCAGTCATAGCGGACCACGCGCCGTGGACCAAAGTCAGCGTCTATGAGAAGCTGGCCCCAGTACGAACGCCGGATGAGGTCCGCGAGATTGTAATGGACGCTGACGTGATTGTGGATGCTACGGGCAGCGAAACGCTGGCTTATTCCCTAGCGATGGTCGCTGAATCTGAGGAGAAAGCGCTGGTTTCCGGCGCGCTCTACCGCGGCGGCTTTGTCGGCAGAGTCCAGCGCCAGGCCCTGCCGGGCGACACACCGATTCACCAGCGCGGTGACCAGTCACGGTATCCTTCGATTCCTCCAGGAGACGAATCTGAGGAGTTTGCGATTCCTCAGCTTGGCTGCTCTGCGCCGGTCAACAATGCCCCACCATCGGCGGTGCTTGCCTGTGCCTCTACCATAGTGCAGGTCGCGGTGGATACACTGGTCGGTAGGTACGAATTTCCTGACGAAGTAATAGACGTGTACAGGGCGATTCCAGAGCCGCCTTTCAACCGGCTAGGAAGACTTTCCGTCGCAGCTTAGAGGAACACGAGGCATTCGCAGAGGTGTGGCCAAAGTTATTCTCACTTACAACGGCACGTCGCAATTTACTGTCGTTGACCGGCAATGCTGCCTTTGCTACATTTCCGAGAATTTCGTCTGGAGAAGAATCTTATGAGAAGCGGTCATAAGGGAAGTCGCGGTCGCCGTCGTCGAAGGCGCAGAACCCCCTACACGAGAGCTACTGCGGTCGTGTTCAGGCAAGACAATGAAGTCTTACTGGTGAAGCATCACGGACAGGATGACTGGGCGCTGCCCGGCGGTCGCGTCGCGGCCGGGGAGGACCCGGCACAGCGCGCCGTGACTGAGGTTGCTGAGGAAACCGGCGTACATATAACAGATCCGGAACATGTGGGGCGCTACGCCGGTACCGTAGCCTCCCACGAAATCTACGTGGCGGAAGGCTCCGGAGAGCCCAATCCAGACCTTAGGGAAATCCAAGACGCCATCTGGTGGGACACATCTCAGCCATTGCAGGTGCAGCCGCATGTCGACGCTATTCTGGACATCGTCGACGCGGTTAGCGATGACATCGAGATTCTGGACAGCGAGGATGAGGAGATCGAAGTTAGACCGGACAATGCGGATAGCCCTTCCGTTCCTGATCTGCAAATGACCCCGCCAGTGGAACGACCCCGGACGAGCCTGGAGGACCCTAAGCTGGAATCAGATACTCACAGACCACGAAACTGGACTTCATACGCCGCGACAGCGTGGGCTTGGGTTGTCATGGTTGCGCTTCTGATAGCCGATTGGCTGATCTGGGTGATGCTCAGAACTCGTTCCGATGAACGAAGGATCCGACCCACCAAGCGCGTGTCATGGCGCAAGGGACTGAAACAGGAACTGATGAAACGACAGGACAACACCTGCGGTTACTGCGGTTACCGGCGAATTGCTCGGACCCTGGATATCGACCACATGATCCCGGCGGTTCGAGGCGGGTCCAATGACGAGAGCAACCTCCAGGTGATTTGCCGTCCATGCAACCAACGCAAGGGGTTGCAGACCGACCAGGAGTTCAGAGCACGCTACTCGAGACTTGTCCCTGCCGCGCCGCTGACGCCACCCAAGAGACGCATTTCACAGAGCGAGTTCAAGGAAGAGACCCGCCGCACCAGCCAGGCCGCGAGCGCAAGGGAGTTCAGAAAGAGACGCTACATCACCCCTCGCGAGAAGATCGTTTCAGGATGTTTCATTTCGGGCGGTGCAGTCTTCGGCATAGCCCTGTTCGGCCTCGCGGCCATAGGAGCTGAGGGCCTCCTGCTGCTTTTCCCGGCGCTGATTCTGAGTGTAGCTATTGGCCTCGGCATCTGGTTGAGAGCCTACATGACAGGCGCCACCTCAGAGGTCGAGGGTTGAACTCCCGGCTGTTCTTCAGCCTGCCTTCTCGGTTGGCATCGGTTTCACCCTGCCTTTTGAGTATCAGTTCCACTGTTACTTCCCTGTCGAGTGTCTATACCGAGACGCTTCGTGACGTCGTCATTAAGTGGCTGTGTCCAAGTGCGTCCGGTAGGGGATTTTTCGGGCTGATGGGCTAATAGGAGCCCTTCCCCACCATCGCTGACTTCTTATGATTAGGGCATGTTGGCCAGCAGGTTCGCTTTTCGCTCTTCCGATGTGAACGAAGCCTCGATCCCATTGCGAGTGAATTTTAACAAGTCCGACGCATCAAGATCGAGGCGCGTCGCCAGATGATACTCGCCTCCAATGGTTGCACCGAGGCGTACCGGATCGTCAGAGGATATTGTGACTGGTACGCCGGCGTCTACGAAAGTTCTTATGGGATGCTCTTCGAGCGAGGACACTGCCCCAAGGACAACGTTCGAAGTGAGGCAGCATTCCACCGTAACTCGTGCTTTGGCCAACTCGCTCAATAGCGTAGAGTCGTAGGCTGCGTAGGTGGCGTGCCCTATCCGTGTGAGTCCTGGAACGCCCAGCGCGCTGCGGATGTTGGCTGTAGAAAACTCGCCGGCATGGACAGTTATGCCAAGTCCGACGCCGGATGCCAGTTCACCCCAGGAATAGATCTTTCGCCAAGATTCTCCGTCCGCTTCTCTCTCATAGGGCACCGGCAGGAAGTCGATGCCTGCGAGACCGTCCTTGTGTGCTTGAAGGCAGGAGTCGATTACGTCTTGCGCACCTGCTCGCGCAGGCGATACGCCGGAGATGATAGCTTCGGCAACAAAGTTGGGATGATCGTTCCGTACCAGATTTTCTGCCTCTCGAAACTTCGACATGAGGTCCGGCCACTTCACCCATTCTGCTCCGAAACGGATCTCGATGAGAACTGCGCCCTCTTGTACGGCTTCGCTCATAGCATCGGAGACCCATTCGACGAAGTTCTCCCTGGCGAGGCTGTCCAGATCCTTCACTTCCAAATCACCGCTGAGATCCTTAAGCCTCTCTATGCCTGGAGGTATCCCGCGGAGCCTTCGGTTTGCCGCCCGCCAATTATGAGGGGATCTGCCCTCGCGCAGCGAAATGAGCCGTTCGACGCGTGAGTTAGTCTCAGCGTGGAGATGTATATCTGCCTTTGGTATGGCGGCAAGGCGGGAACTGATCAATTCTCTCTTCCTGGCTAGCCTCGCTTTGCAGACTCTAGGGACTTTATCAATTCCACTGTCGGCAACGCCGTAGCTCGCTCCTGCTGAGGCCGAAGGGCATCTACCGGTCCAGCAGCAGTCCGATCACTCCTGCGGTATCTGACAGATCCTGAAGAAGGTGGCCGGGACGGTGCTCGCGTAGCTCATCTGCGGTGTAGTGACCGGTCGCTACCGCCAATGGCTGCACATGATTGGCGTGGCCTGCCCGTATGTCTGACGGTGTGTCACCGACTACGATGATTTGATCATTGGAGTAGGTACGCCCGAACCTCTCTTGACATGCGGCAATTGCACTTGCCACAACCTCCGTTCTGTCCATGTGCTCCCCTCCGAATCCACCATCCTGAAAGTAGGAATCCAGCCCAAACCTTCGCAACTTGATGAAGGCCGACTCTCTGAAGTTGCCGGTCTCCAGCCCCAGCTGCACATCCGGTTCAGAAGCGAGCGCTTCCAGTAGGACGGGAACACCCGGGCAGACTTCGCCATCGGTCCACGTCTCCAGCAATTCTCTCAGATGTCTGAAGTAGACTAATTTGAAGTCGGTGAGATCAAGCATTGCGCCCGAGCCGCCAGGCGTCAACTGCCACTTGAGGTACATCTCTTTCATAAGAGGCAAGTCCAAGCCGCCGGCAAAGGTCATCCCGCTAAAGGCATCCGGGATGCCATGAACCTCCTCAAAGGCGCTGTTAAGGGCTTTGGCGCTGCCACCGCGTAGACTGACGAGAGTCTGGTCCACATCGAGTAGAATCAATCTTTGAGAGTCGACTTCCATCTGTGTCTTCCTGTGATGGGGTTTCTTATCGGTTGTCCTTACTACTCAGGCTAGATGCCACGGGGCGTTCGCTCTCGTTACCTTAGCTGTTCCATTCTGTGTCCAATGACGGTATTGGCCAATCGGGATCCGGCCTCCAATACGCCCAGCCCCGACTGAACGGCGGCGCGCCCGCAGTGAATCGCCAAAGGGCAGCGCAACCTTCCGCCCGAATCAAATTAGCTTCCTGTTGCGATACCAGTCCCAAGGAAACCGCGCAGCTGAGCTCCGACTCGTCCTTCCAGTACCATTCTTTCGTGTCAGGGTCTATGACCACATCCAGGAAGAGATCGACGAAGTCAATGCCGATGGAGGTCCGCTCGTATTCTCGTTCGAGGTTGATGTACCATCTTTCAAAGCGATGACGCTGATCCCAGAAGCCAAGGTAAGCGTGGTTATCTCCGGGGAGCATGATTCGAATCATGTCACGAGTCCATTCGCGGTTGACGAGTTGCCATTCTCCGATCGGCATTCGCCCCTGCATATCTCCCGAGAAGTGACGAATCTTGTACTTTGTGCCCGCGGCAAGGAACAAGACCAGTGCTTCTGGCGAGTCGCTTACGACCGTCACCGGCCAGACGGCCTGGACCTTTCCATCCCAGACGCTTCGCATAACAATCCGGTCCCCTGCTCGCCATCGGCTTACGCACTTCATTGCTGGCTAGGACCCTCTACATTCATTGACTGATGTCAGAGATGGGAAGACTTGGTAAATTCCCGTCTCGAAGACCTCGCTTTGCAGGTCGACTCCAACCGCCGGTGCTTGACAACATAGTCCCTCGTGAGTAAAGTACCGGACCTTTGGTATATTAGCGTCTGATCTTTAGTCCCGCTTCAATAAGGTTACACTGGTTTCGCCAACTCTAGGAGATAGGGGAGATGTCATACTCCAATGGTAGGGGGCGACACAATTTCGGTTCATCTTACCTGATTCGCTGATGAGGGATTCAGGTGGTCGGGCGCCTAGAAATTCGTCACGTCTAACCCGAGTCCAAGAATCAGAGGAATCTTCCAACTGTGGAGATTAGTTCGTCGGCTTCCCAAACGTGCTGGAGCACATGGGCTGGCTGCACCGAGGCAATCGTCCACTCTCTGCCGAGACTAATCCAGGCGGTAGTCATGCCCAAGGCATCTGCCCCTATGATGTCGTGTTCCGGGTTGTCGCCAACAAACAGAGTCGACTCTGGAGAGGCTCCCGTAAGCTCCAACGCATGGGTGAAGATTGAATGATCGGGCTTGTGAGCGCCGAAATCCTCTGAGACGACACATGCGGTAACCAGATCGGCGATGCCGGTACTGCGCAGCTTGCCCCACTGAAGTATCGACTCCCCGTTAGTGACCACGCCGACGGGGATGCCTACTGAATTGAATCGTCTCAGCATCTTCTCGGTCTTGGTATCTAGCCGCACCATTTGGGGCATCAGAGTTGAATGGGCCCTCACCGCCTCATCAACGCTGAGAAAACTCCCCGGCCACATACACAGCATATGTCGATAAATGTCCGGTATGGTTCCGTATCCGAAGGCATCAAAGTCATTCATCCGCTTTATGAAAGTTTCCCTGTCCTCAGGCCGATACTGCGTGGGACGGGTCAAGTACCAATGCTCATAGAGTCGTGTGAGCGCTTCAGAGAGGCTCACCAGAGTATTGTCGAGATCAAACAAGACTGCCAATATGGACTTGCTGCTCATTCGAATTACTCTTTCCGATTCCAGCCGCCACTTCAGCCGGCTAGTTCATATACCGCCTGACGGATACTTCACGCTCTGGCGTATGGAATATGCTGCACTTCTTGGATACAGACAATGAAGCTTCATTACTCCAAGAAGTACGGCAAGGAGGATACGGCCGCTGTCTCGAATTGCAAACGCACAGACGGCGACTACTATTGTCCCATAGCCTCGTCGGCGAAAGTCGAATGCGGTTTCAACTCCGGCCTCTGCCGCAACATCTGAGCGGCGCGCACAGAAGCAGACGCTCACAGCGCCTGTATCTTCGGCAATTCCTTCACTGGCGTTGGCAAGATCTAAGATCAAAGAATGTGATGCCTAGACACGGAACTTACCACGCCCAATAAAGTCGGGAGCCTGTGCGGTGCACTCTAGCGGTAAATTGTACATCTGTCTCGTCTCACCCGACGATGAAGCAATTATTCGCGACCCCGCGCCGCCTAGGATTCTTATGATCTCCTCACAATGTTTATACCACATTACAACTTAGTCCGTCAGCACTTCGCACGAACCTGGGAAGGTCTCCCGCATCCTCCACATCCAAAGCCTGCCGTAATTCGCCCAGCACTTCAGAGGTGCCACAAGAGCTTGACATATAACGATTTTTTCGTTAGAATGACCACCATGAATAATAATCAAAACTCAGCGAGACAGATCATCAGCCGTTTCGGAGGCCAGTCGGCGTTGGCCAGTTTACTGAGCAAGCGCCAGAGCACTGTGCAGCACTGGACCAAGACCGGGAGGATACCTTCCCACTGGCACGAAAGGCTGCTGGAGCTTGCCCGCCAGCAGGGAATCGCCTTGGAGCCGCGAGACTTCGTCTCGACAGGCACACCTGCCATAGAGCCGCCAGAGGGGAGACTGGGCGTCCTGCTAGTAGGTCTCGGCGCGGTGTCGTCGACTTTCATAGCCGGTGTCGAGCATATCCGGCGCGGTTCCGGTCAGCCCATAGGCTCGGTAAGCCAGATGGCTACCATAAGGCTCGGCAAGCGGTCCGACAGACGGTCCCCCTTCATCAGAGACTTCGTGCCCCTCGCGGACCTCGACCAGCTCGTATTCGGTGCCTGGGACCCGTTCCCGGACAACGCTTATGAGGCTGCGATTAAGAGCGGCGTCCTGAACCGGCACGAGGAAATCGAGCCGATCGGAAACTTCCTTAAAACGGTCGAACCGATGGAGGCGGTGTTCGATAACAACTACGTCGCGCGCATCCAAGGTATCAACGGTATCAACGTCAAGTCGTTCGGCAACAAACTGGAGGCCGTCGAAGCGATTCGGGAGGACATTCGGCGGTTCAAGGCGGAGAATAATTGCGACAGACTCGTGATGGCATGGTGCGCCTCTACCGAAATATTCATTAGGGAGAGCGAAGTTCATCAAGACATCGAAAGCTTCATGGGCGGCTTAAGGGAAAACGACAGCAGAATTGCGCCCTCAATGCTCTACGCCTACGCCGCCCTGCTGGAAGGGGTCCCATTCATCAACGGCGCACCGAACCTGTCGGTGGATGTTCCCGCTCTCGAGAGGCTGGCCCGGGACGCAGGCATTCCGGTCTGCGGAAAGGACTTCAAGACCGGCCAGACACTGGTTAAGACGGTTATCGGGCCGATGCTCAAGGCGAGGATGCTAGGCGTTGACGGTTGGTTCTCGACCAACATCCTGGGGAACCGTGATGGGGAGGTGCTGGACGAACCAGAGAATTTCAGAACGAAGGAGGAGTCGAAACTCGGCGTGTTAGAGTACATCCTGCAACCGGAGATGTACCCGGATCTCTATGCCGATGCCTATCATAAGGTGCGGATCAACTACTACCCGCCCAGGGGCGACGCCAAGGAAGGCTGGGACAATATCGACCTGTTCGGCTGGCTGCGTCATCCGATGCAGCTCAAGATCGACTTCCTCTGCTCCGACTCCATCCTCGCCGCACCGCTGTTGCTGGACCTCGTACTCTTCATGGATCTAGCCCAGCGTGCTGGCCTCGCGGGCATACAGGAGTGGCTTTCCTTTTATTTCAAGAGCCCCCAGCACGCGCCTGCCGTCTATCCTGAGCATGACCTGTTCATTCAGCAGACCAAGCTCAAGAACACGCTCCGCTGGCTGATGGGCGAGGACCAGATCACCCACCTGGGCATGGAATACTACCGTGAGCCGGTCTCTCCGGTTGACGCATCCTAGCGCGTGCTATCCCGACCCTTTCACTCTGCAATCGGACACGTTGGTTGGCCGGAACCTTCAACCTCTGAGGGGCAGTGACCATCGGGATGCGCCACTTACCAGCACCTTTACGATTTCCCAATTGGAGAGGGCCTGTAACTTCCGCCATTCCAATAGGGAGACGCCCTGAATTGCCACCAGCAGAGGGGAATTTCGACTCAGGCGGCTGCGGTTTGTTTCGAGCTTGCGGTCTTCTGTCGGATGGCTCAGTCGTCAGCTAGGTGTTTAATTAGGGATGATACGGGCAACATTTTGGCAGGCAACAGATCCCGATGGCACGTTCCTTTCCGTCAGCGCTGGCAAAGCCCACACGTATGCGCCAAGGACAGAGCACGTTATTGCTTGTAGGGAGTTTGACTAATCCGGTCAGTCAGTTTCACTTTTTTGCACGCCAGCGTACGGGTCGTTACTTTTGAACAGGCCGCATCGTGCATCATCTTTTCGGATCCCAGTTCTGGAGCCCTTAAGAAGGTCAAGGCGAATTTGTGATTGACGCGCTTGCCAGATTTCGCCAGCACTCGTTGCAACGAATGCACACATGGCATATTATTGGTCGCTGTCTTAGACTTAGGTAATTTCAACATACTCAGAGACATCGCACAGGAGTGCCGGAGGTAAATGTCCAGATGGCGAGCGTGATACACAAGTCTGAATTGAGCAAGATGGTGGCGGAACGACTGGGAATCAGCCAGGCTGCCGCAGGCGATGCCACTTCCGCCGTTCTTGACAGTATTGGGCGGGCACTTTCGGAAAACGAACGTGTGACGCTGACTGGGTTCGGTACATTCTCGGTGAGGGACAGGGCAGCACGGCAGATGCGTGCGATAGCAGGAGAGAATGCAGGGCAGATGATCGATGTGCCAGCGCGGAAATATGTTGCTTTCAAGGCTGGAAACACACTCGAACAGACTGTACGCGACGGTCATCAGTAACTCGTTATCCGCCCCAAAGCAACTCCTCTTCCACCGCTTCCCTGCCATCCTAGGGATCGCGGCTTCATTAGCGTCCGTTCTTGATATATCCTCCCTCGAAGAACTTAGTCCGAACGGAAGACGCGATTATCACATGGCGTCGCATTTTGCCACAGATTACAGAGATTCGGGCGGATGCAAGAATTTGTCCCCTTTTATTGCATCCACGACCACGCTCCATACTTGGCGGTCCCCCTTAAATTGGACAACCTACGGCCAAAATGCAAGGATGTTTCGGAGAAAGCCTTGCGTGGGTCATATATGGTGTTTCAGGTTGCCGGCATCTACGTAATGCCACTGTGGTAGAACAAATCATAGGAGTTCTACCAATGAGGAAGCGTAATGAGCCTCAATATCAAGAACGAGGAGACACACCAACTCGCGAAGGAACTCGGCGCTATCACAGGCGAAGAGTATGACCGGCGCTATCACAGGCGAAGAGTATGACCGGCGCTATCACAGGCGAAGAGTATGACCGGCGCTATCACAGGCGCGCTCAGGGAGCGACTGGAACGTGAGGGACACAAGCACAGCACGGTGTCTAGGGTGCAAGATCTGCGGGCCATAAGTCGACGCTGCGTAAGTTTGCTGAAAGACGGTCCATACGCCGTCGAGTGCGACGACTACTTCTATGTGAGGACGGATTGCCCAGTTGATACTTGACACCTCGGCGGTTCTTGCGGTCTTGTTCGACGAACCGGATGCGGAACGCTTCCTTTAGGGCGATAGCACAAGCTCCCGGTTGTCGGATGTCGACTGCGAACATCCTTGAAGCGGCGCTCTTCACTGAGGCGCGCGCCTAGACGGCTGGAGGACACGAGGCGGATCTCTTCTTTGAGAATGCAGCGATAGATGGGGTGCCATTATCGGTGCAGCAGGCGCAGGTCGCTCGACAGGCCTGGCGGAGGTTCGGCAAAGGGTAATCACCCTGCAGGACTGCACTTCGGCGATTGCTTCGCTTACGCTCTGGCCGAAGTGACAGGTGAGTCGCTCTTGTACAAGGGCGACGACTTCGCGCCCACCGACGTACTGACCTCTTAGGAACCTCAAACGATAAATCACGCGGAGGAACTGCAGGTTCTGAATGACGACTATTGCGCTGACACGTCGACGCAGGCCCTGCGACCGCTATCCGAAGAGAGTTGATCGGGGGAACGCCCGGGAGTTGGGCATCAAGCAGGAACGCCGTTGAGAAAGTACGTGTATGCCGAGAGTCAACCTATAGCGCGCGAACGCACGAAGTCGACGGTACTTAGTCCGTTAGCTTGGCGATACAGAGGTGATTCTTTCTATTGATACCCCAACTTCCCGTCTACATTGACAATAGGAATCACGTTCGGCTGAGGCGCTTTAGCAGCGGGTCAGGCACTCCTGATTCAGTGAACCCTTTTGCGCGTAAGATACAACTATCGCATGTTCCGCAAGGAGTTTCCCCACCCTCATAGCAACTCCACGTGTACTCTAAGGGTGCACCGAGTTTCATTCCAAGGGCGACGATTTCTGCTTTTGTAAGTTCGATAATCGGAGTCTCGACCTTGATAGGGACCCTGTACTCGGTCCACAGCTTGCTGCCTAGAGCGAGCACATTCTTCATCGCCTCATAAAACTCTGGACGGCAGTCGGGGTATCCGCTGTAGTCGAGGGCGTTTGGCGCCATGTACACGGAGGCGGTCACACTGGAGACATCGACGGCGTCCACTTCAATGGCGTGCAGCACCTGGCTCTCGAGGCTGGCCGCAGCCAGGGACAGAAATATCGTATTTCGGAGAGGAACATAGGTTATCGGAACGCCGTACCCGATCTCTTCAACAGAACGCTCGGACGGCACAGGGAAGTGTTCCGGGTTGGTTAGCGCGGAGTACCAAGCAATCTTCGAGAGAAATGAGATGTCGATCAGTTCGTGATCGACACCTAGAATGCCTGCAATCTGGCCCGCGCAGCCGACCTCCTTGGAGTGAGCTTGCCCATAATAGAATGTTATTGCCGTGATGTGATCCACTTGGTCCTTCGCATAGGCGGTTACGGTGGTGGAATCGAGCCCACCTGACAGGAGTGTTATTCCGTACTGTGGCATATCGGAGTTTGTTCCTTTCACTTTGGATTTTGTAACCTGACCCCTCAGATCGTTCTTCGAGCAACGCGGTTAGAACATTGACAATTGCCGGCACAATCACGGTGAGTAGTTCTCCTGGAGTTCCCTCAATATGCTAGAAGAGCCGTTGCCTGTAGGATAGATCGTAGCAGCGCCGGTGGGCCGGTGGCGCTTGATTAATTCCGTCGCCGCATGGGTGGCCGACCTCCAGCAGACTACAAAAATATCCGCTCTTCTGGCCAGTTCTTCGAGCCTTCGGCTTCCCACTGTGTCGCTCGCCAATTCGACCCTAATGCCCGGGTAGAGTTTCTGCAGGATGCGGCCCGTACGCCGGGACACCGACTCGGTCAGAGTATAGACAGCCACCATCTTTCCTGCCAGGTCACCAGTAACAGCTGTCGCTGGGGCGATCTCTTGGGCGGTGGGGACCGCTTCGTCGAAACCAAATACCTGGCCGATGTCATTGGCCAGGACGACCTCATGCTCTGACAATCTGGTCCCGATGGAACGAAGGCCTTCGACGATTCTCACCCACAGCCTTAGGCGACTCTCGGGGCTAGGGGAGCCGTAGTCGGCGATAGTTTCGGCCAACTCGAGAAAAACCTCGGCGTCGGTCCTTCCCGATTCTGTAGGCAATGCGTCACCCATGTCATCGAGCAGTTGGTCGTAATCCTCTCGGTCTGCTCCCAATTCTAGCAAGGCCTCAAGCAATACCCCGGCCACGCTAGCGGTCTCCTTCGACCACCGCACAGTCAGGTGCAGAAGAATGCGATTGTAGATCGCCCTATACAGTTCCCGCAGTGACGAATCCGGACATCCCGGGTCCGATTGCAGCCACTGGACCAAGGCCGGAAGAACATCAAGGAGCCGGTCTTCTGGAACTGGCACGGCGCTTTCTATGGCATCGACGAGTTCAGAGACGCGGCGCCCATCTTCGAGATGTTCACTGACCCTCCAGCTTTCGAGTGCTGTCAGGAAGAAGTCTTGGGGTACGTAAAGGTCTTCTCTCTCCAGAGCCCTGATCCATTCGACCCAATTCTCCGGCGTAAATGTTCCTGCAGTCAGTTCAGCCATTCTTTGGTATGCAAGGCGATTGAAAGAGTTTGAAAGGAGTGTATTCCTGTCTTCTTCTTCAAGGCTATCCACATAGGCGATCGCGATCCGGAAAGCCTCGGTCGTATCCAATTGCGACGCCGCGAACACACCCGCCCGAGCCCGCTCAAGATTCGGGATCGATTCCCTGGACTGGAGCATATCAATCTGGAACTGGTAATCGGATTCGGGTGAATCGTCCGCGACTTTCGGTCCGGCACTTTCCTGGAAGAAGTGTTGACGCAGGTACTCAAACGAATTGCGGTCTTCCTCTGGCCAATGATCCGAGATGGTTCGCAACTCGTCTATCAGCTCAGTCTCAGGGAGACCCGACGCAGCGGCGGCCAGCAAGAAAGCTCGGCCGGCCATGGGCGACACATAGTCCGGGCATGTGGCGAAGAGGTTACCGGCTTTGGGTAGAATCCTATCGTTGAAGGCAGCAACCAGTTGGGACGGGTCCCCTTTGTTTTCGAGGTCCAAGATAAATGTCCGGTAAGCCGCTTCGGCCAGCAGGTCGGTAATCTTGCCAGTTCGACGCGCTTGGCACAAAGAGGGAAATATGTCCAGTTGGCAGATCTGCTCCCACTCTTGGAACCTCGAGAGCAGCCGCACCGACATGGCACCAAGATTGACAGCGTCCAACCGCATGTTACTCTGCAGAAACTGGATAGCCTGTTCAGCGCCTCTCTTATCGTATGCGACTAGGGACATTTCGAACCGCCGCAGTTCCTGGCCCGTGGTCCTAGGTTGGTTGGCGGTAAGTGAACCGCTCTGGTTTACCAGGTGCCGGAGCCTTGCGAGGGCTGTAAGCGCGTATCGTCCTCGTCTTGCATCACTCCTGTTGCTGAAACGGAATCCCGATGGATATCCGTGTTCTGTTAACAGAGCTTCCAGTTCATACGCTGCATCGAAATAAACCAACTCCCCCGAGAAGTCTGTGATTGTGCGACCGACGGAGGCGCGCAGTAGAGCCAACAATCGCTGTTGCTGAGCATGAGTGGGTGCGACGGCGTAGTAGTGGAGTTCCCGGTTCATCACAGCCGGGATGATTGCGCCGGGGAACAGGTCGTCTTCCAGTGTGCCGAGGACATATTCCATATTGCCTTGCACGCGAGCAAGCTGTCTTCCTCGCATCACTTCCCAACCGAGAAGAGGCCTGACGTGGGCTGACAGAGTGGAGCCGTCACTTGCCTTCAAACTCATAGCCTGTTTCCCCAGTAACTTTCCAAGACCAGACGCCTTTCGTGGATCAGTTCCGGATGCCAGTGATAAAACACGTGCTCCTGGTTGTAGTTAATTCCCTGGTAGGTGAAATTCATGGACCCGTCCAAAGTGAAGTGGTCGGTCAGAATTCCCTTTTCGTGTACCAGGTTTTCCCTGAAAACATGAACCCGGTCCGGGTGCAAATGGTGCAGTTCATCCACCCTGGATAAAAAATCTTCGTTCTTCGGATCATAACTGGTAATTATGACTATCTCGGAGCCTCGGTCCACGAATTCCCCGAGTACCTCGGACAGGCGAATGGGCGTGGATTGCCAATGGGGTACGAGAGTGCCGAACTGGCGCGACCGATTGTCGATCAGATCAACGTCGGTGATCCACGGTGAGGATATCCAGATACGACGACTGGGAAACAGCAGTTCAGCAAGAAAGAGAGACTGGAGTAAATCGGCGGGCAGAACAGCCGACCGCCGCGAGTATATCTGTCTTCGTGAGGTCAAGACCTAGAGCACCTCCTTCAGGATGAAGGTCAAAATCATACCTTCCCCAACCTCGTGCCTAGAAATGATTGG
The DNA here is from genome assembly GCA_028875495.1 of Chloroflexota bacterium. GTDB lineage: Bacteria > Chloroflexota > Dehalococcoidia > Lucifugimonadales > VXLM01 > VXLM01. The sequence continues at coordinate 77,846 of JAPPDQ010000053.1, read as the reverse complement.
ATATAACTGCAGGTAGTCAACCTCCACCGGGGTCCCAAGGAGTTCAAAAACAACCTCGCTGAATTCCTCCTCTCTAGCCGGAGGAATCCTTAATCTGACCACACCCCCGGTGGACAGAGACCTTGCGAATTGAGAATCCCAGTCAACCATTCCGAATTCAATGGGTGACGGGCCGGGGTCCATCAGAAGTTCGCGAATCAGAGCCGGGTCGGCGTAGCCTCCCTCGCGGAAGGGCTGGTAGGACTGAAGGGTCCTTGTCCGCACCTCCCACTGGCGTGGCCACAGCAGTCCGTACAGGACACCCTCGGCGTCACGGTCGCCTAGGTCGGACGGGTTTCTTTGAGCGATCAAATGCCGCACCCTATCAGCAAAGTCAGGATGTGACGAGGCGATGGAGCAGAAAGTGTGCAGGTCGATCCCCAACTGCAGACGGTTTTCCCAGTTGTGCCAGGACTGCACCATGTCACGGACCAGGGCGTCACTTGCCGAGTTGGTGCCGGCTCGGAGAATGCGATGGTTCATCGCGACTTTGAGACCCGTTTCAGCGTATATTCCCTGCCCGACAAGATTCTCGTAAAGTTCTTGCAGGGCAACGACCCGCTCGGTGTGGCCCATCTGGCTTCGGACATTCCCGACGACTTCCGCAATACCCGGCGCCATGACAAATGCTTCTACCAGTTCGTCCATTCCACCACTAATCAATTCAGCTTCTCCTGGGGAAATTGCGGCTTCCAGGGTCTCGATCAACATTCGGGGCGTGTCCGAGGCCTTTTGTGCGAAGGCTTCCACCGCTCCGGAGCCTCCGATCGCACTCTCGGTGAGCCAGATCTCAGCCGAATCGCCAAGATCGCAGCGGGGGTCTCCCCGATCCAGGTCGAGCAGCAACGACCCCTCCGCCATGTGCTCCGGCGCAGCAGAGTGCGCGGCGGCCAGTAGCGCCTGCCCTAGAGTTTCGTGAATTCTTTCCCGCAACCATCTTCCCCAACGATCGGGGTCTGGATCGCTCATTTCCCGAGCGAGAATAAGGATACGCTGCTGAGTTTCGTTCCCCGAGAGCAGTTCTTCCCAGACCGGGTCGACCGAACTCCCACGGATATCCCACTCCAATTCTGCCGGAACCTCCTCAAGGATCGGTCCGACATCGCCCGGGTCATCGGGCAAGGCCTGGGATGCCGCCTGGTAGAGGATATCTGCAAAGCCCTTAGGTGACAGATTATCCAGGATCGCTGATATGTCCGCCTGCTCGGTGATCGCCGCCCGAGTCAAGGCGAGCAGGGCGACCCTGTGCAACCGGTCTCTCTGAAACCAGTTGGCGACAGTGGACAGTTCGGGATCCTGCAACACCAGATCTCTGAAATAGGCGTTTCTCCACGCCGGCAGATTGTCCGAGGAGGCAGCATCCTCAGCCAGAGTCTCCCGGTCCGGCAGGTTCACGACCACACGGATGGCGTCAACTTCTTGCTCGAAGCCTATTGCTGCCTGCTTTCCTTCGGAGTCAAAGTACCTGGTTGTGACGTTGAACTCCTCGCTATTGGGGCCGCCCCTCTTGACGGTTGACTGAGCCTCAAGGGTGAACCGCCGGACTACTACGTTGGAGTTCGCCGCGTGAAGATAGAACTCGAATGAGTCTAAGGCCTCTCCCCATTGGGGATCATTGGCCGTGGACAGGATGATCGGCTCTTTCTCCACAAGGAACTGTTTGAGCCAGACCTGCCTTCCGTTGGAAGTCGAGCGAACGTCGGAATCTCTTACTATCTCCAGTTGGACCGTCCAGGGACGATAACAGACGACCTCCGTAATCTGACCGTCGAGTTCGACCAGTACGGAGGCCACCGGTTCGTTGCCCTTGGCATAGTCATCTATTCTCAACTTATAGATGCCGCTGAGAAGGGGTACGGGGATCCAATGATTCAGCAGGCCCCTCTCCGGGGCGAATCTCCTGGTTACCCTGCCCGGAACCAACCGGCAGATGGCATCGGCGACGCGCATGGATTCTACTTTTTCGTCGGCCCCAGACACGGGCGGCGGCAATTCTATGGATACTTCGGGCAGATTGAGATCGCTGAAGAGACTGGGCGGCAGAAAGTCGGGGAGTGGATGTGGATACCCCTCGGATTTAATGTCCTCGGAGACATCCCCGCGCAGGGAAGGGTGCAACTTCCAGTTGGTTTCCAATCTCCTGGCCAACGTCGGCAATACCTCGAGCAGCAGAGAGCGGGGAGAGCCCCAGAGAATCTCGTTCGCGTCAACATCGGACCTCAGCCTGAGAGCCCCGCGCACGTAGGCAATAAGACTATTTCTCCATTGGCCGTTGGTCTCCAGTACACCTCCAAGTACCGTTATGGCCCTCTCGTGCTTCTTTTGCCTTGCCCAGTCATCGCCGTTCCGACGCTCACGAAACGGCCCACTGAGAGCCGTCCACCAAGAACCCTTCAGGCCTTGCACGTCGTTGTTGGCGGCCAGCCAATCCAGCATGGCGAAACCTGCCTGCATCCGGAGGACGTACCGGTTGTTGACAGGGAGATTGAAGGGCCTCAGGACCGGGTCAAAAAGGCGATCATAGGACTGGTAAGTCAGCCGATCCCGGCCAAAGTCAGACAGTATGGTAACAGTCCACGGGCGCATTTCCGGAGATCTTCCCGCCCGGCCCTTACGTTGAACGAAGTTGGCCAACTGGTGGGGGGCCTTGTGCTGCACGACTGCCCCGACCTTCGGATCGTTGAAACCGACTTCGAGGGCCGCAGTGGCAACAATCACCTCGGCCTCAGCGGCAACCCCCCGGTCCTGGGAAGATGTGCGGCCGATGGTCAACCGTTGAGTCAAGGGCCGACGCAACACCTCCAACTGAGTCCAGTCCTGCCCTAGTTCGGCCCGTAGGTGACGGTCTGGTTGACTCGATCCTCGCAACGCGGCCAGAGGCTCACGGTTGCTAGCGGGTCTGCCGAAAATGTCCATTCCTTCCGCGTCCCGAAGGAAGTCGAAGAGTCGGTTCGTTGCGTCCAGGTCGTCGGTAAAGGCAAATACCCGCGCACCAAATCTCCCGGAGGAGGGCGAGAACTGTGAATCCAGCGGGTCTAGCAGCCGAGAAAGGAGAAAACAAGTCTGGATAGTGGTCGATAGGAGTTGGGTCTTGGAGCTAGTATCTCCTCGGAGCACCAGTTGATACTCCTTGGACCTGAACTCCAACTCGTCAGGGTAAGGTGCGACCTCAGTAACAGACTGTGGAAACAGGCCGGTGAGAGTCGCGAAGAACCTGGATGCGTCCTCGAGCGTTGCCGACAGGCCCACGTAACGGACTGGTTCTCCAGCACCCCTGGCGTAACGCCATCTCCTCAAGACCATCGCCGCCTGAGCCCCGCTGGTGCCCCCGTAGGTGTGAATCTCGTCAAGCAGCAGAAACCTAGCACCCCGCGAGCGGTTCCTGTGAATGCCGAACACCTCGCGATTGTAAGTATCGGACAGACGCTGGTTGAGCGATTCGGCGGTGGTGAAAAGGATATCCGGGGGTTGTCTCTGAGCCTTCATCCGAGTCAGAACTATCTGGGTTTCGTCAACCGGTGCCCCACAGCCTCTTTCACAGTTCAGGATCTCCCGCTTTACGTCGATGTCGAGGTCCAGCCAGACCATGTCTCCGGCGCAAACTCGGCAGGTAAGGAAGGGACAAACAAACCCTGAACTTGACTCGGATCTCATCCAACCCGCGTCTCGCATCGCCTTCTGACTCGCGTCGTACGGTGTGTCGCCGAAGAATGTCCCCAAGCGGAAGGGCCGGTATCCCAGTCCGGTTAGAGTGGCTGATATCGGCGCCAGCAGAGTGTGCGCCTGGGTGAACTGGTCCTTCAGCAATTCGATGCGGGGGAACACAGCAACAGCCTTGGTCCAGAAATCTCCCGGACGGTTCAGCGGTCCGAGTTCAGCTACCAAAGGCAGGTAGAAAGCCAATGTTTTTCCACTGCCGGTACCCGAAGTGAGCACTGTTCCGTTGTCACGCGAGGCCGATCTCATAATTGCCCTAGCCGCCCTCACCTGGAAACCGGACAGTTGTCTTGCTCCTACGAATACTTCCATAAGGGTGCGACGAAGGTCGTCGAACGTCGGCAGATCCGCAAATTCCGCCATGGCCTGGTTCAGGTCAACGTCACGCCGGGGTAGGCCGCGTGGACGGGCGTCTATACGATAGTCTGACACTAGGTCCGGAGATGATATCCAGGGACGACCGGGCATCAGTTGCTTGAGACGCGTCAGCAACCTCACGCCTTCCGCAAACCGTGAGCGGAAACGGAAACCGTCGGGACCCTGGAACTCGAACAGCAGCAACCTCTCGACCAGTGTCTCCAGGAGGTCCTCCGGAGGCAGCACGGCTCCGGAGTTCGAAATGACCTTGGAAGCAAGCCCAAGCATTTCCTGTTGGGAGATGCTTCCATCGACATATCCCCACGTCAGGGACACCAGTTCGAGTTTTTCTACCTCGTCCAGCAGGGCATCGATCAATTCCGGTGCCGGTTCCAACTCAGTTACGCCTCCACGATACCCGCACATCGGATAGCATCTTGTTTTCAAGCAGCCATTGCATCGTATCCCCGGTCAATTGGGCGGCGGTTGCGCTGCCGTCGTCCATTGATTGAAACAACCGCCGGACTGGTTCCGGGATGTCGCCTGGAAGTTCCATAGTAAGAACACTCAACTCCTCAGCCAGTCTGGACGGCCTTTCCAATTCTTCCATGCTCGAAGGTAGTCGGATGGCTAGGAGGTCGAACTCAGCCAGAAGTTCCGATATCTTCCGTGACCGAGCCTGGAATGCCTCTGAACGGGACAACAGGCGCAACAGTCCGGTGTCAGAAGAGGGCCTTATTTCCGCCAAGTGGGTTTTCCATGCCTCCAGCGACTGTTGATTGGAACTATTGGCTGTTCGCTGTAGTCTTGGCTTGATAGTAAACCTCCATTCGCTGCTCGGACCGAGGATGCTCTTCCTGTCTGCGGCATAGGCCTGCTGCATCGCTTCTAGTTCCAATCTCAATTGCCGAGCATGCGCCTTCGGCGTTTCCACTACAATGCCTTTTCCGTGGAAATCTCCGATCAGCGTGGCCGACGCCTGGATCAATCCGGCCAAGTCAGAGAGTTCGTCAGCGCGGGTCTCGAACTGTTTTGCCTCTTCCTCGGTCGCTTTGAGACCCTCGAGGTCTTTCATGCTCCTAGAAGTCTCCTGCACCCGGCTAATCAGGTTGGCCATGGGAACCCTCCATCACCTTCAGGCCGGAGACCAGTTGCCCCAGAGCCTTTTCGATTCTTGCCTGGTTCTTACCGACTTCCCTCTCGATAGCATCTGAACTGGACGCCCGGTTGGCCACTCCGGACTCGAGTTGGTTCAGGAGTTGGGGAAGGGACCGAAGCAAACTCTTGGCTGCTGCACCGACAGGGTTCCCCCGGCTTCTGCCGAGCGCCGGGAGAATTTTGAGCGGATCGTCCCTCTTCAGCAATCGAGTAGCTTGCTCCAAGTACCTGTCGAATGCGTCTCCTTCCAACTGGGATAGGGCCGATTCCATCGACTCCCTGGTACTGGGGCTAAACGGAATCCCGGTGTTCAGGGCGAGGGATATCATTTCCCTCATTTCTGAGATTGCCTGTTGCCCCGTTATGTCCTCACCCAGGTTGAGATGCCATTCCTTAGCCCAGTCGGTCATCTCACGCCACTCGGCAGTAGCGACTTCGGGGAGTTCCGCTTGTATCCTGCGGTGTAGTCTGGCTATTCTTCCGAATTGGTTCGGACGGCTCACGGCATCGTCGGGCGGGGAATTCGACAGTGTCCAACTCCGGCGTACCCTCTTGATAGCTGGAAGCAGCGCAGTTGGGTCAACGAACTGGCCACGCTGCCCTCCCTTGGTGCCACTGGCACTAGCACGTACGGCATCTCTCAACGGGTTGAGTTCGCTGGCGAAGCCGGCATACAAACGTTGCCACTCCCTGGTTCTGTCAGGAAGGTCAGCGGGCCAGTCAGCGAAGAGTGAGTTCAGCCATCCAACATCATCATTGCCGTACTGTGGCGCCTTTCCCGCCAAAGCGGCGCCAACGGTAAGCATTTCCACCGCCGCCGTGGGGACGTCCCATCGTCCCTGCATTTTCCTGTAGTTTTCGTTCTGTTCCAAAACCTCAGTGGACCAATTTTCGAGGCAGTTGGCAAAGACGGCAAAGAGATCCCTTCCGTCCTCAAACTCCCAGTCGCCATGGCGAGTAAACTGGTAAAGGCCCTCAAGGGCCATGGCAGCCTCAGTTAATTCCTGCGGATCATTGCCGCTCGGGATGGTAAGGCTCACTGGGCGCGGCAGGTGCTGGGTCAGTTGGCGCGCGAAGCCGATGCTGTGTGATTTAGAAAATACAGAGTGGGAGGCACCCGCGAAGTAGCTCTGGACCAGGCCCTTCGAGTCCCAATCGATGTGGCTAACAATCGAGTCGAAAACCAATGGCCGGAGTTGGTTTGTAATGCGATCCTGCATCGATTCGCCATTCCCCCAGGCGCGGATTGCCGCCACCACGGGGTCGACGTTGGGGACCGGTTCAATAGGAACCGGCTCCTCGGGAACTACGGAGAGTTCAGGACGCTGCTGTTGCTGTAGAACCGGCTTGCTGGTCCCAAAGGCCGTGTACAGGTTCTCGGCCAAATCTGCTGGCTGTGTACCGCCGTTGCCCCAGAGTTCGAGGATGGCGAGTTGCCTGTCGGCCTGCTGCGGATTCTGCTGTCGCAACTGATCCTGAACAACCGGCGCCAGTTGAGCGCCCCGCATCTGATCAAGCAACTGTCTCGGAGGAAACCGCCCTTCCTTCAAGTCCTCGCCGTAGATTCCAAGAACCTCGGCCATGACGTCCTTGACCAGCAGCCTGGGATTGAACGTACGGTCATGGTTGTCGTTGAGGCGCCTCAACATATTTACCAGTGAATCGCCGTTGAAAGGATACAATCCCACTTCGTCATGGGCGCCGAAGGCAGTATGGCAAACCGATCTGTGAGGACATGATTCGCACACGTTCGGAGGATCCCCTCGTAGTTCATCCGGTAGTTCTGCCCAGATCATCAGGTCGGCTCTGTCCGTCCGTAAAGCGTTCAAATACTTCGCTGCGAAGGCGGCTATGCCGTCCGTGCCGATGGAACCGTCCTCTCCTTCGATCGGATAGGCCATTTGGAAGGTATAGTTCATCCGGGTCTGGACGGTGTTCGGTAGCCTGGTATAGTACCCAGACGTTACGGCTGCCGCCCACCGCAGGCGACACAGGCCGTTGCCCTCGTTGCCGACTTCCACCAGTGCCTCCAGCAGCGACAAGTCGAGTCCCTGCAACCGCGCCAGATCTTCAACAAGTAGGACCAGTTCCTTGCCTTGGACCCGGAGTTCGCGCCTGACCTCCTGAAGTAACCGGATCAGGCGATCGCCAGAGAAGTTCAGAACCTGCACAATTGCCCTGTTCAAGTTCCGGTTCAGGATGTCGACTGACATTTCCTGGCTTTCGGGATTCGAACGAAGGAAATCACAGGCATTCCCTGCGTCGACGGACATTTTAGCCGTCTGCACGCCACTAAGAGGCAGGTCAACAATGGAGAATTCCCGTCGGTCCTCCGCGGGCAGGTAGTCCCTGAATTCACTGAGCACCTGGGTAACCAGTTGTTCGATTATCCCCCCCCGTCGGCTGAGATGGCGTCTTAGCGTCGGGTCGTGGAACAAGTTAGGCAGAATCTCTATCAGCGCGTTTTCCAGGTCAGGGTTGGAATCTCCGCTTACATTATCGGCCTGAATTGCGAGGGCGATCTCCGATAGGAGTCTCTCCTGAAGATTCTGGGGAGAACTGTGCTGGCTTTCGGAACGGCTAAGTTCATCGAGGTAAGGCTGCTTCGCGGTTTCTGGCAGAGCCTCGATGATCAGTTCGAGCACCCCCCGCAGGCTGACACCGGTTCTGGGAATGGCAATGGTATAGCGGTCAGTCGATGCCGGCAGGCTGTACTTCATCCAACTGATGAAATGGGATTTGCCCGAGCCTGAATCCCCCAGGACCGCAACCTGCATGTGCGGTTCATCTTGAGACAGAAATGCTCTGAGAAACTCCTGGGGTTGAATGTTCCAGCTAGTCTCACCTCGGTCGATTCCTTGTCCTGGCCTCGGGTTTGTCGCCCTTAATGGGTACTCAGAGTGGACAGCGAGAAATATATGGCGCGACGCATACTCGGCATCGGTGTTCAGTACCTGCCGGACTCTACCAGGGTCCCAGCACAAGTATCTCTGAAATGCCATGGCTAATCTCCGGAAGTCCCAGCGACATTGACGTGGCTGACAGGTCTCAATTCTGAACCGAATTCGAGATTCATGGCTTGAGCGTCGGCCATTCGCTGCATTTTAAGCTGCCTGCTGCGCTCCAGGCGTCGCAAGGCATAACTGGTTGAACGAGAGATGTGCCCATCCGGTCGCCGCCCGTCCGGGGCAATCTTGGATTCTACAAACTTTCGGGCTATTCCCTCCTCCAGCACCGGCAGGTCAACGGCCAGTCTGGACAGGAACTCTCCAATGGGCAGCCAGCCGGGTTTAGCTTCCCACTGACCCAAATTCCTGACAATTGCCTTGGTAGGGTCGGGAACGACCACATTCTGCCTATCGATTTGGAGTCGCCAAGCAAATCCCAAGAACCTGGCCCAATAGACAAACTGATTGCACCTCGCCCTGTTGGTCAGTTCGAATGATGCCCCTTCCGGTCCACAGTCCTGTTCAACGAGGCCTCTGTAATTGTCCTCCCAGGCAAGCGGCCTCGCCGGATCCCGGCTAAGCAACCATGCCAGGGCTTTCGGAAGGGCGCCCTGACCATGCTTTTCGGCCTCCTCAGGGTTCAGCATCTTGTCCTGCAAAAAGTCGACGAAGCCGTATTCGATCAGGCCAGGCGACACTTTCAGCGAATCGTCGTCGCTCAATACCAACATCCCCAGGTTGCGCAGTTCGCGCACGACTTCGTCACCGACGGCGCTCCCTCCCTGCAACTCTTCGTCTCCCGATTGGCCGCGTGCCAGTTCAGCGGGCAGCAGAGTCTGTTGAAGCAGGTCTTGCTTAATCCCGCTCGACCCGCAACTGGACACGAACCGGATGGTTATCTTCAATCGATTGGGGGTCGCAGTGAGGGAGGAAATTACACTCATTGGCTCATCCTGTAAGAGAACAGATCGAGGCTGGCCAATTGCGGACCTTGGAAACGATCACGCAGCAACGCCCATGGGATGACGGGATCCGGCGATTCACGATGTGCGAATATGAAATGTGCCTCGGATGGGTCCCTCGGTCTGAGGATGTGCTTCGACACCGGATAATTGGGGGGAAAGACAATCGCAACAGGCGCCTTCGGAAGGTAATCGAAGGGCGGCAGTTCCGACGACGAGAATATGAGAATGTTCGGCAATTCCGCCTGTACTTCCTGTGACTGCAGCGGCGCCCTCGGCAATGTGATCAGATTCCGGACCCGCAGGAGGCCAATGAGGCCATTCCTCGCCTCCATCGCCGGAGAGTCTGCCGGTCCAAGGTACTGTCGTAGAAAACCACTACCCTATTTGTGTCGTCCAGCAGTCTTGAAGCCGGTGCGGAAACGCAAGAGGTTCGTTGCCACGGGATCCTAGGGATCTGCGGAGTTTCGACGTAACGCTCTGCACCAGACTTCCTGCAACTTGGACAGCCGCCACAGGCCCGGGCCACTGGGATGGTGCTCTCAGTGCCGTGTGGGGAGGACCTCCACGCCACTTCGTACACCGGGGCAAGCAAATCGGCAGCGCACTCCCTACCCTGCAGGAACTGGCGCATTTTATCAAGATTTGCCCGCGAGGCGGATTCCATGCTCTTCCTGTAGGGCTCGACCATTTCCACCCAGGCCGAATCTACTTGATGCCGCGGATCGACGATTTTCACCCTGTAGACTTCACGATGTCTTGCTGCAGCAACATCGTCGCTGGAAGTATCCTGATCTCCGCTAAGTTCATCGTCAGATTCCATCTCCCTCCACGGCACTGGACCCAGGAGTTCTAGCATACCCGAATTGGCCATGAGGGTCAGGGTCCTTTGATTCCAACCAGTATTGGTCTCACCATCCATGTCAATATGCTGTGGGCCAGTGCCGGGTGGGACATCAATCCGGAGTCGAAACACACCATCCCCTTCATACACCTTTTCGGGGTGGTTGAACATGGCGTCCCAGCGGCGACGGGCTACGTCCTTGGTCAGCAGCCTTCGGCTATTTAAGGATCTGGCCATATCGAAATCGTCCCTCTCACTACTGTAGTGGTCCACTCGGACCGGAACGATAATTGACGCGGCAACTCTTCCGTCTCTGCCACCTCGGCCCACTTCCTGGTAGTACCTGTCCAGGGTTTCCGGCACGCAGGCGTGGACCACGGTCCTGACGTTGGGATGGTCGATCCCCAGTCCGAAGGCAGAGGTGCCCACCACGAGATCCAACTCTTGCTTCCGCCAGGCGTCGACCACACTGTTCCTGTCAGCCGTCGAACTTCTGCCGGTCAACATTGCCAGTCGCTTGAATCCCATGTTGCGGAGACTGCGGTGCCATTCCTGGGCGTGACTAACCTCTGTGACGTACAGAATGGCAGGCCTGGGCATGTGCAGAAGGGTTTCCGTTACGCGTCTCTTGCGCTCCTCGTAGCCGGTGGGCCTGGCGGCCCAGTACTCGATCTCCGGCCGCAGTTGGGTGGAGCTGATCAAGTGAGTACCGCCGCTGTCAGGGTCGCCCGGAAAAACGGATTGAAGTGTGTCAAGTGTCGAGCCTGTGAATGTAGCGGACAATAGAAGAGTCCGAGGTCGGGTGCCAGGGGCAACTTCCTCCATGATCTTCGAGCGAGTTCCGCCAAGCAACTGGAATTCTGCCCGGAAATTGGCACCCCAAGTGTCGACCAGATGGGCCTCGTCCACCACCAAAGCGCGCAGTAAACCTCGCCTCGCCGCATCACTAAGGGGCGAATAGAGAACGCCGCACACCGCCTCCGGAGCTGCGAAGCAGAGTCCCTGTGTCCCGTTCTTTATCCGTTCGATAATCGCCTGCTTTTCGCTCTGCTGCATACCGCTGGAATACGCCGTAGGATGCTCTGCGAATCCCATTTCCCGGGCTCTTACCTGGTGGTCCAGAGCCAGGGCCACCGTGGGCGTGACGACGAGAGTCACACCGGGGAGGCCGTCGGTCGCGCCGTATCCGAACTTAGCAATAGCCTGAAATACCAAGCTCTTACCTTCGCCGGTCGGAAGGCAGACCACGAGGGTGGAACCCGGCGGCGCACAGAGCGCGCCCCGCACCGCTGATTGCTGGCCGGGACTCTGGTAGCTCCCATGCCCCGGAATCCGGGACAAGAATGGGTCTCCTGTAACCGGAGTGGTCCTTCGGTACTGTCTCTCTGACGCTGCCGTGCCATCTACTCCACCAGATGTCACGTCGGGCAACCAGTCGGGCAGCCACGGCTTCGCCTGAACTGTTGTGCCACTTTCTGACGGAACTGCGGACGCGCCCACCATTTTCCATTCCTGGACAGTGGGCCAATGCGGTCCCCGAGGCACCCGTATCCGCGTGGCAGTCGAGAAATCTGACTGAGAATCATTATTCCTCAAGCACTGCCTGATCAGAACCGCGAGGTCAAGCCTAGAAGGCCTGCTTGATTGCCTTTCATCGATCGAAGCAAGCGCCCTGTCCAGGCGCAGCAGACACGTGGGGACGGGCTGGTCGCCCGATATCCCGATCACTCCCAACTGACTGGCGATGGCGAAAGTAAACTCGCTATCGAACTGATTTCCGTCCAAACCCGTCATTTCAGCCGGCACCATAGCAGCCTCAGTAGCTTGCCACTGTTAACTCACCTTGCATTTCAGTCAATCGTCAACTCTGGGAGGACCATCCGCAACAATAATCAAGCCGATCGAGTCGAGCCTGACGGTGGGGGAGGTGATCCCAGCGGTGACGGCGGCATTGACCAGAAGATCAGCCTCCAAGCCCGAAGCAGTTCCGCCGCGCTCTTCCAGAATAAAGTAGCCTCTTCGCTCCAGGCTCCTCCTTGTTACATCCAGTTCTGCCAGAGCGTTCTGCACCCTGCCGTTAACCATCGAAGTGAACTGCCGGGATGCGCGCAGTTGGGCCTCGGCCTCCTGTTGCACCCTGTTGCATGCGGAAAACAGTTCCTCAAACCCAATCGTATCATAGAGCGCGTTCCTTCGACTACCTAGGTTGAAGTCCCTACGTCCCGAGGCGTCCGGATCAGTAGTGTATGGGCGGCCCAATACATCCAGCAGAAAAGGATCGGACACTGGCTGCATCTGGATGTCAACGTAGAGATGGGCCGTCCAGGGAGGCAGCAGGGAATCCAGACGTCGCTTTAATCCAGGCAGAGAAATCGGGAGCGACTCAGGTATGGACGCGTTCCCCAGCACCTCTTGCGCGGCCTCAAAGTTGGCCTCAACCACAAATACAAGCCGAAACCCAAGCCAAACCCCCCGTGTCTCTCCTGGCCAATCTGGCTCCATCCTCCAAGTAGAGTAGGCGGTGCCGCGATCATCCCATTGCAGCATCTTTTCCAGACTGTCAACCAGTTCGAGTCCCGGCCGAACCAGTCGAAGCCCGCGGCGACGGGAAGCAGCCTGGCGCTCATAAGTCATGGGAGTGGCCAAAAATCCCTCGGGAAACAGTTCCTGCCACGGTTGCTTGGGAACCAAGGTTCGGGACGTCCAGTGCAACCTGAAAGCCCTGGCGCCTGGGAATTCCTCCAACCACTCTTCGCTGAAATGCAGGACTTCGGTCAGCCACAAGTGGAGGGCCTGGTAGTGCTCGTGATTATCTCTGCAGACGATCGAATGAAACGCGTCCACATCCTCAGGAGAGAACAGCGAACGGCTGTCCAGCGCATATTGCTCATCAAGTCGCTCGCGCTCCTGCCAGACTGCGTTCCTTACCCGGGGACCGAGGGCACTGATTCCCTCAGTTCCGTTCCTATACAGGCCCAGTATGATCTCCTCCTGCAATTCATCGAGGAGGAATTGCACCTCTGAAATAGACTGATCGAAGATTTCAAAATCGTCGCGGAGCAATTCGAACCATGCTTGCCACGGATGCACATAGTCAGCATATGGCGACACCACCCAGTGATAAATTGCCCGGTCCGGTAGGAGTTCCCGCCCGAACCGGTCAAGGCGCCCGATACGTTGCTCGATTCGTGTCGGGGCCACGGGAAGATCAAGGTGTACTATCCCGTGGGCATACTGAAGATTGAGGCCCTCTTCGCCCCGGCTATCGCAACAGATGACGCTTGGTCCGCGGGAAGAGAAGAAGCCGTCGATTGCCGCGACGCTTTCCTCTTCGGCGGAGTCTCCGGTCACTACAAACACATTAGCTACTCGTTCGGTCTGCAAACGGGCAACTAATTCTTGGATGAACGCTGCGGATGACCCAAAAACAACGAGTCGCGGGAAGCGCACGGCGGCCGCGATTTTCTGCAAAGCCTGGGCGATTACCGTCACCGCAAACCCGGACCGCGTGAATTCGGACGGTTCGTCCAGAATTTGCAGAGCAAATTCTAGCGCCGACCTATCGTCCTGGAACGATTGGACTTGACTTGACTCGATGGACCTCAACTGCAATTTCAGTTCCTCTCCACAGGCCTCCAGGCTCATGCCAAGAGCCTCGTGGAGCCTCAAATACCGACGGGCCATCTCTTGCTCAAAGTCATCCGCCGAATTCCCAGGCATCGCTGCCAAGGCAGCTAGGGAGAGGACCCTCCACTGGTCAAGAGCCATCACCATCGAAGGAGTCCTCTCATCTTCGTCTTCCTCCAACATGGGCGCTAGTGCCAGCCTGGCGATAGATTCCTGATTAGACAGGTCTCTTCGCCTGGTACGTAACAGTCTTTGATGGAGCCTGTAGGTGTCGGAAATGTGGCGGTGGAATTCCCTTACGGCTACAGAGACCGCTACCTGATCGTTCTCATCCATGGATTGTTCAATCCTGGTGACAAGGCTTTCGGCGAGTTCGTCTCCGGGAACCAGTTCCCGCAGCGATCTGAGGGACATCCTAAGAAACACCGGGTTCTGGTCTGGCTTGACCGTCAACAGAAGTCGACCGAAATCCTGGCGTTTCGCCAACTTCTGTAGAAAAGCGGCCTCATCATCGAGTCTGTATGTGACAGGGTCGAGCAAGTGAAGAAGTGCCAGCAGGGTCCTTTCGTTGCCGAGCACGGGCGTCGCTGAGAGTAGTAACAATCTGGGCGCATGGCGCGCGATTTCCTTCATGGCATTATACGCCACACTAGTTTCATGATCATCTGTGATCAGATTCTGCGCTTCGTCGACTACGAAGGTATCAACTTCCGACGGATCAATTGAGGTGATCTCTTCATACGGGATAACCCGCAGCCGGTCCCCCGATGGCTCCAGGAAGAAACGCCATGACAGTTCTCTCTTCCATTGACCTATTAAGGTCGACGGCACAATTACGACCACGCGCTCTGCGGGATTATCCCACATGGCCTGTCTTACAATCGCGCAGGCTTCAATTGTCTTTCCTAGACCAACTTCGTCGGCGAGCAGGTACCTTTGGATAGGATCATTCAAAACGCGCCGAACGACATCCACTTGATGATGGGCAAGTTCAACTGACGCTGACAACAGCGCCGGGACCCCAAAGCCTGCCGATCTTCCAGACGTAAGACATTCAATGGCAGACCTCCGCTTGTCATGGAGAAACTGGGATTCCATCCCTCCCGCTGCGAGAACGGAGGCCGGGTCGTCCACAGGCTGAAGACAGCGAACTCGGATGTCACTCTCGCCGATGGTCAACTCCCTTCCGTTTGGAAAGCGGACATAGTATGACAGTTGGTGGTTGTCCACAACATAGTCAACTATGCGACCAACGGACCAGATTCCATTCTCGTCACGATGATATGCCCTTGTCTGGGGACTCAGGTAGGCGCGACCCAGTTTTGACAGCGCGTAAACAACTTCGACTTCGTCGCTAACCGACTTAAAAAACCTTACCGTGCAGATGTCATGCTCGATTGAGGAAATTTGGCCGATTCCATATTGATCAAAGGTCCACACGAAACTGCCAGGCTTAAGTCGTCTTAGCGGTGTTGCAGTACTCATTTGTAGACCCGTGCATTTATGAAAAACAACATCTTAAGAAGGCTTTGCACAAGCGGGTATTGGCGGTCCGCTATTGGAACATCTGCGGCGATAATTCGGTGTGTTTAGATTGCTGGGTAACCTGATGATACAGGTCGAGCAGGTGCATCGCAAGCAACTGAATATCCTTCGATGTGTTCTGCACTTCATCCCACCTGCGCTGACTGCCGTCTCCGAAGTCCCATGAACCACCTGTCCAATGACACTGCCCTCGCAATGGGGCCAACTCCTTCCGGAACGTTTCATAAGTCGGCTCTCCATCTAACTGACATGCTTCCGAAATAGCATCCATCAGCAGTCCCACGCCGATGATACCCGCTCCGTGCATTAGGCGCGATTGACGTGGCGGTAAGGCCCAGGCATCATCAAAAACCTCTGCCGTGGCACGCCAGAATGCTTTCAATATCCGTAACATACCTTCAACGTCTCCTTGATTAGTTTCCAGATCTCTGAATTCGAACAGGATTCCGTCGGAGAGGCTGTTTTCAATCATGCGTAAGATCGAATTGTCCTTTATTACTCCTTGAGGATTCGTGTGGGTACGGATGAGTTTCTTGAGCGGCGAACATTCGTCACGGTTCAGCCGGCCTAGTAATGTAGCGGAGAATCTCCGCCGCTGCAGCAGTGCGGGAAGTTTTGACTCCGTTCCTGGCAGAAGTTCATAAATCAGGTCCCTCGGTAAAGGTTTTGGAGAGTTCACCAGTATGAACTGCTCACGCTGCTCTTTATCAGAAGAAGCAATGAATCCCGTCACAAAGATGGGAAAGCGGGATATCTTAGCTTCTCTGAGAGCTGCGGCTCTTTGTTGCCCATCAACGATCCATCCCACTTTCCTCTCGTTTCCTTGGCAATCAGTGAGAGGTATTCTCAGGACACCGGATGTAGCCGAGGCGCAGGCCAGCGTATCAGGGTCAATTGGCTGGAACGTCACGGAATCATCCAAGGCTACCACAATACTGGTGGGGAGCATTGCTTTTTCGGATTCGAGATACGCTTTGATGTCTGCAATATGAGCAAGAACTTCGGGGCGCTGATAGCCAGTGATATCCTGCGCCTCGGACAGACGTATCCTAGAGATCGTGGTGAAATCCGACAGCAATCTTCCGTCGACCGCGAATGAGAATAGTATCCTGTCATTGCCTTGCGATACCATCAAGGCAGGCAATGTCAACTCGCGTATCTTGCCATTGTCGATATTGTTCATACCCTAAGCTCCGTCTCTTGCAAACTAAGATTATCGTTTCGAGGTCTCAAGCTCGCTTTGAAGCCGCGTGTAGAATGTTACCAGGTTATGGAACCCACGACGCCTGTTGCGTTCTGCGCCTCTGAAAAGGATCACATGGATGCCAATCTTCCGACAGATTTCGCAAACGCAATTCGCCCAAGGACGATCAGCTAGAACCTCACGATATGAATGGGTCCTATCGGCCCTTGGATGATGGACTCGCTCATATTCCAATACGCTGTCAAGGGTTTCGTCCAAGCTCAGACATTTCCGGTCGTACCTGGCCAGAGATTTCAGGCATTTTTCTTCAAGTCGCCTAACCTCTTCCTGTGATAGTTCGCCTGATCTGATGCGGTTCTGAAGTTGTGCATTCCCTTCCGACTGAGGCACCCTCACGGCAAGGTAAGTTCTGTCCGCGGTATGGTAATTGTCTTTGCCATCCCTGAACGCCTGCATAAAAGGTGATGTGCTATCGAAACTTGTCACTCCGTACTTTTGGAATTCAGAGACATAGTCGCATCGAGTTACGCCAAGTAGGTGCAGTGTAACATCGGGGCGGCGAACCGATTCGATTCTCTCCAGACATTGGAGAATCGCTGTCGTCTTCAAGGGCACCATCCCGCCTAGGGCGATTTTCCGGTATCCCATTTTCTGCAGTTGCGCAACCGATTCAGCGTAGGATTCCACACTCCATCCCTGGGCCACTCCCATCGGAGCAAATCCCACTCGGCCCTTATCGCATCGACCATAGAATTCCTGCGCCAGCTCCAGGGTTATGTCCTGCCTACGTCGCCACTCGACATTCACGTCTTCGAGGCCGGGCAGTCTCACCTCATTCTCGAAAGCGAGGATGACGTGATCGACAGAAATTCCGATGTCGAAACCGCATCTTTCGTAAAACTCAACGACTTCATCCGTCGAGAGAGGAGGATATTCCTCCTTCACGTACGAAAAAGCCCCGCAGTCACCCATCGTCATCAGGGCACTTTGGGATGACGACTCTCCTACCGATCCGGTTCTACCCCGTATCCTAAAGAATGACTTAACACCGCTTCGCCAGAATCGCTGCCTCTGCGCCAGCGAATAACGGCTGCTTGAGGAACGATTCCCATCTACAATCGCCTTAGACACCAAGATGCCATCGTAGGGCGGATTACGGAAGATTTCGTGGGCGTAGAGATCATGCCTCTGACGCACTCTCCACTCGGCCCTGGCCTCAGTCTCGAAGTCGAAAGACGGATCCACCATGTCCTGGCTGTCAGCAAAAAAGAACTTCAACTTCGAGGGCTCCTGAATCTAGTTATTTCCTGCGAGTTTACTCTTCTCGCACCTGAAGATGCAGGCAAATCTCTCCTGCCTGCATGCGCGGCCACTGTCACGCAATCTGCGCAGCAACTTACTCCACGTTGCGCTCTCGTCCTCATACAGTGAATCGGCTATAAATTTCCGAACCTCTACATCGGTCAGGCGTTTTCGGACAGTCCGTCTAGTTTCGGGCGCTACCTGTAGCCACAGTCTAAGCCTATCAGTCAATTCCGATGCGCGTAACTCCCTGTGACTACATTCCGTCAGAATTCTACGGGCGAGTCTGGCATTCAGAGAATGCAAACTGCCCCCAACGGTGGTTTGCATTCTGGCACAGGAAGGTAAAAGGTTTGACTCAAGGTCAGGTAGACGCTTGGTGCCGGTGGAAATGATGATGAGTGAATCGGTGCTTCTCAATTGAAGTGAGGCTTTCCGGACGTCGTTACCAATTGCACGTAAGTATTCCTGAGAGGCGGCAATTAG
This sequence comes from Chloroflexota bacterium, assembly GCA_028875495.1. GTDB lineage: Bacteria > Chloroflexota > Dehalococcoidia > Lucifugimonadales > VXLM01 > VXLM01. The sequence continues at coordinate 59,657 of JAPPDQ010000053.1, read as the reverse complement.
CAACGGAGTTCCGGGGTCTGACTCGGCTAGTGCTGATATAGAACGAGGTCGGGACGGATCGGGCCCGCGCCATTTCTGGTGGAGTTCCCACCATAACTCCTTCGTCTCAGAACGCGCTCTGGCTGGGTTCCACCTGAGTACGGAGTCAGGATGCTGAGGGCTGAAGGTGGCCGAGTATGCCTTGAGTTTGGCGTCGATTCCGACAAGACCATAGCCCGCTGAGCAGACCCAAGTCTTTAGATCTATTTCTGATGAGTGGGCGGCGCACTCCAGCGACTGGACGACGCTCCAATGGTCTCCCGCATAGAGTTCTCTTGCCGTGGTGGTCTCATCATCGGATTTATCAAGGCGATCTACCCACTCTGCAAATGCGCTCGGGAGATCGGCCGCCTCGATATCTCGTAGCCGCATTAGCTGACTCGGGCGAAGCCGTTTCCGCTTGGTGCAGGTGACGACCAGGTTGACTCTTCGCATATGGATGCTCTTGGCTCTTGATTGTTGCCGCGTCTTCGACGCACTCCAATTGTGGAGGACTCTTGACTCTATAGAATGAAGCGATCTTACCAATACCCAATTGAACATCGGCAGGAGACGTGCCCCATCCATTGGATGATAGTGACTCACTTATTTGGCACTGCCCGACCTCGTCACAGTCAGCGATCTCTATCTGCCGATTTCTTGCTGTCCAGGCACAGCGGCCTTCGAAGGAGGCGATTGGTTGAAACATTCCAAAGACCCTTCAACGGTTCCGGGGGTGTCGGATCGCGCGTCTAATACAAGTGCCGACCGACAACAATACCCAGAAATTTCTCATCCACCGGCAGGCGGTGTCTGGACATATTCCAACGAGATGTTCCGCATCATGGGGAAAGTTGGCTGCCTAAGGCGCAACCGGGGCTTTGATGATGTAACCATCGATGCTGTTGGCTGGCTTCGGGCAGAAATTTCTGAAGTCACATGCCACGCAGGTATCGTTGTCAGAACAATCCGGACTCCATGACTGCAGAATATTCTGCCCGTTCGCCTCCTTGACGACGTCCTCCTCAATTCGGCGAACGACATCATCGAACGCTTCGAGCGCATCATCCAGGCTCTGGTCTGAAATAGGGATGACCCTAATGGCCCTACGTAGTCGAAATTCGAGCGACAGTTGGTCTGTGTTCGTGCCAGACTGCCACATTCTAATGATCTGCTCATCGCGTGAACCCTTTTTCGGCATAACATCCGCGGTGCCGTCACGGATGCCTCGCTTCAGGTCCTTCATCTCCTTTTCTCCGGGCGTTAACTCATTGATGTAGATCAAGATGCCAGCGGCCACTGGAAGTGCATCGGGCTGACGTTTCCGCAGCCAGGAGTACGTTTTCAATTGCCATTCACCCTGTTCCCACGATGGGTCACTCGTGGTAGGCCGACCGAATCCCTTATAGTCGACAATAACCTCGAATGTTCCCTGAAGGTTCTCGCAGGCAGCCTGCACATGTTGACGAAACAGGTTGTTGTCGGGCGCCTGCGATAACGTCACGTGAGTGAGGACATCTATAACTCCGTGCACCTCGTAGTTATCGCACCGCAACTCCACCTTGCTCTTTGGCACGGGGCGAGTTCCGATGACCTTTCTTTCAGCAGAAGTTATCAACGGAAACAGGTGAGGTCCCAATTCATTAACGGCTAACTCAATGCGATAATAGGCTGACTCTCTTGCAGCTCTACTACGAGCCTGTATTCCCCTCTGCTTGAGAGATTCTTCCACCGCGTTGGCGAATTTGCCTATATCGTGATCCTGCCAAGAAGGTACGGGTCGCCTCCATTCCTGCTTTGTGCAGGGCCACGGAAATGGTGGGGGCGGGGTGCCGTTTTCGTGGGCTTCGTTCCAATATCGAAAACACATTTCCAGTGTACCGTGCAGAAACGAGCCGAACCACAACTGTACCGGTCTCGAAGGAGGCAAGGAACTCCTGTTTTGGTACCGATACTGCAATCGGCACACAAGATATGAAAGTAAGTCTCCTGTGAGAGAATATGAGGGAACGAGGTGCTCGGCGCCTCTAACTTCAAGCTTCATTCTAAATCTCCCAGAATGGTGGTTCAACTTTGACCGGGGGATGTCCCTTGTAGCTCTGCCGCCAGGGCCAACTGCCGTCGCGGGACCATCCCAAAGCGACGTTGGGGATGGCCCCTTTTTCGAATCTTAAGTTGTTCTCGTGTCCCACCAGCATCAGAACCGATTGAGGTCTGCTAAATGCAACGTAATAGAGCCGGACCAAGTCGTCAAACACCCGATCCAGCGCGCCACGCCCGTTCCTCAATGGGGCAGGCAAGTGAGGTTCGACGTCAACTTCGCTCGTCACCACGTTTGAGATCTTATCCGGAAATCTCATGAACCGCTGGGTCCAATGGTTAGACTTGAATCTGCTGCCGACATCCACGATTACAAGAGGAAATTCCAGTCCCTTCGCTTGGTGGATGGTCATGAATTGCAGTCTGTCCCGAGGTACGCTCGGCATAATCTCCTCGTCGACGTCAACGTCGTTTTCAGCTATCGGAAACAGAGCGTCTCTGATGAAGCTCTGTCTGCTCAGTCCAACGTGGTCGCCATGGCTACTCTTATCAGTGTTCTGAAACAACTGCATGTCATAAGCTGATCCCATTGCCGAGCTCGCCACTACTCGCGCTATTGCTTCCAGCCAAACTTGATGCTCCGGCTCTTCCTGGAAACGAGGCAACCAGGTAATCAGGGTGAATATGACCTCCAGCGCAGGCCAATCTCCAGGAATGTCTCTAACTGCTTGCCCTCGTCCTGCCGCCTGCCAACTATCTAAGAACCCCGATATGCCCTTGCCGTCATTCGGGTATGGGTCTGAGGCTACAAATGTTTCAGCGCTTTGGCGCCACTGCCTTAGAAAGTAGCGAGCTTCATTCGTGGGGCAAACCTCATCGACGAATGAATTGTCCGGGTCGACGACGAGTAACATAAGACCCAGCAACCGCCCGACATCATCTATGCTTCGAAGGGGCTGTCCACGAGGATTGAAAGCCTCGAGTCCCTGATCCTCGAGACTATTTCTCAATAGGTGGGGGAAATAGGGCTTGGGAGCCTTGTTGTAACGGTCATAATTGACTTCCGTTACCGAGTGAGACAGGAACACTACGTCGCCAAGGTCTCCACCTTGGGAGAATTCAATCTCCACTCCGTTTATCCCGATGGGTACTCTCCTCTTCCTTACGAGTGTGCTCAAGAATTCAGCAAGAGCGACTGCCAATGTACCCTGATCTTCCCTGAACATACCCAGCACGGGAACACTCTCGCTGGACTTGACGCGTGTTACCAGTGGTTTGGGAGGGTCAATCCTTGCGGACTCGAAATCAGGATCGTCCGTAATATAGTTGTTATAGAAGTCTATAATCTCCGGAGTCGACCGGAAGTTTCTGACCATGTCGACGCGTGTCGTATCTCGGCCTGTTGCTTGTTTGCAGCGCGGAGCGAAGGATGTGAACAGTTCGACAGAACCTCCCCGGAACCTATACATGGATTGGTCATCGTCCCCAACGACTGTGGCAGTCACGGTCGGTTTCTTGAGAATCTCAAAGTAAATGGCTTCTTGTAGAGGATTTGTGTCCTGATACTCGTCAACCAAAATGACCTTCAGTTCGTCTAACCATTCGACAAGTGAACCGTCCATGAGACGTTCCAGGAAGAACTCTTCCAAGAGTGTGAAATCGAAAACGTTGGTGTCGCTAGCTCTGACCCGATATAGATTAAGCATTTCAACGATCAGTTCTTCGGGTTTGCCGGACTGTTCGTAACTGTCCAACCGGACTCGGTCCTGTACAAGCCGCTCAATCAATCTCTTTGACCCTTGCAACGCCTCTCTTCGATTGCGCGGAGGCTTCCCGTCAAAGGTATAGCGTTTCAAGTGTTCATCAAGCACATCTTTGTCGCCGCCATATACACCGCTGAAAGACGAGCGACGAAATATGATATTGCTCGCTGACGTTTCAGCGAGGGCTGGAGGCAGCGTGCCTGGGAGTCTGTGGTCGGTAAGGGCCTGCTGAACAATACTGTCCAGCGTATCAATCTGGCAGCGATTCAGGTCGATGTCTTCTAGGTCAAAATTCGGCTTTAATTGATCAGCGATGGCGACTCCCCAATCTAGCCAGCGTGTGCGGAGTTCGCGGGCCGCCTTCCGGGTGAAAGTTGTGATCAGAATGTTTTCAGGCAGCACATCATCCACAAAGACTGACCGAAGCGCACGAAGGACGAGTACCGTCGTCTTGCCTGAGCCAGGCCCGGCGACAATCTGCAGGACTGAATCATCGTCGTGCGTGACGGCTCTGAGTTGCGCATTGTTTTCGGGGTCCCTAAGATTCCGATCTGTGGCGTCGCATACGATTCCTAGAAATCTATCGTCGTCTATCAACTACTGTTCCTTGCTTCGCTTTATATGGAAACGCTGAAGGCTTGACTATCATACATTAACTCGACACTCCGACAAAACAGCCCGAACAATGTCTGGCTAATGGTCACTGCAAGAGGGTGTAGTTGTTCAGCGATTCCGTCCTAGCTAACTGTTCAGCGACAATGTCCACATGAAGGAGCATGTGATATTGACGCAGCAAGAACAGGCAAGACTTCAGGTACTCAACAACTTACTGGCAGGACTTATGACGACGGGGCAGGCAGCGACGCTGATGGGAGTGAGCATACGCCAAGGGTGGCGCATACTGGCGGCATATAAGAAGGAAGGAGCAGCCGCATTAGCTCACGGTCATCGAGGTCGCAGAGCGCCCAACGCGAGATCGGAAGCGACGAAGGCTACCGTGGTGCATCTGGCGCGCACACAGTACGCCGGAGTCAACCACACGCATATGAGCGAGTTGCTGAGTGAGCACGAAGGCATAAGCATAACTCGCAGCACGCTGCGTCGCCTGCTGGTAAGCGCCGGCGAGAACAGCCCACGCGGCAGGCGCCCACCCAAGCATCGCGTCCGTCGGCAGCGGATGCCTCGTGAGGGCATGCTGATACAGCTGGACGGCAGTTACCACAGGTGGCTTGGCAAAGACGGACCGCAGTTCACGCTGCTGCTGGCGGTGGATGACGCCACGGGGACTGTGGTCAACGCCCTGTTCTGCGAACTGGAGAACACCCGCGGCTACTTCCGGCTGCTCGACGGACTGATACGTCGTCGCGGCATACCGCTCGCGCTTTACGTGGATCGGCACGCCGTCTTCAAGCACACGCCTTCGCCTGAGACTGCCGCCGGCCCCACTCAGTTCAGTCGAGCAATGGACGAGCTTGGCATACAGCTGATCTTCGCTCAATCGCCTCAGGCCAAAGGACGAGTGGAGCGCACAGCAGGAACGTTCCAGGACAGGCTCGTCAGCGAACTTCGGCTTGCAGGTGTGGCGACCATCTATGACGCCAACCGCGTGCTGGAAGGCTTCCTTCCACGCTTCAATAACCGCTTCAAGGTGCCCGCGCAGGAGTCTGTGGTCGCATATCGCGTGGTGAACGAAGGGATGTGTCTGGACAAGGTCCTGTGCTTCAAGTACAGGCGTCGAGTCGCTAGGGACAACACGGTCAGATACCGCTGGCGCACCCTGCAACTACTGCCTGGCACGGACAGGCCGACCTACGCCGGAGCAGCTGTGGATGTGCTTGAGGGACTGGACGATAGCCTGGCAGTACAGCACGAAGGACGCGACATCCCGTCTCAGGAAGCGCCGCCGCGTCCGAGTGTCCTTCGCGGCTTCGCCGGGAGAACCGCACACTCACCCATCATCCACCGGTCTACCAACGGCCTGGGTAGTAAATGGGCTGCCAGACTGGCGACTCAGGACGCCAACCACGATGCTGAGCGGGCCACCACCGTTCCAGGTCGCAACGGGACGGAACAAGTTCGCAAAGCTGTGAGTCCCCGGCGCAGGAAGCCAACGCCGTTGCAGACGGCCAGGTGGAGGGCGGTGCAGAAGGCGAAGCGCAAGGGGCTGTCCATTCGTGGGATCGTGCGGGAACTGGGCATACACAGAGACACCGCGAAGAAGTACATGAACGCTGACAGACCACCTACGTCACCCGGGCGCCTGACGGCAACGAAACTCTAGTCGGGTAGTATTGAGAATGACGGGAGGACATAATCGCTGCACACTTAAGCGGACATATTCGCTGAACAACGACACCGTTTACAGGCAGAGACTATCGAGAGCGATAACTTCAGTTACCGTGCAGCAACGTCACTTCGTAAGTGAGCGGGTTGGCGACTGAAACAGGGATACTCAGCTGTCTCGCATACCTTGTCTCAAGGGATACTCCGACACTGTCCTCCCATCCGTCCAGTGCGAGAATTCGCAGCTCGTCACAGCGCGCGAGCATCTGGAGTCCAAGAGCGTACCAGGCACTGTTTGATATGGCGTCCTCATTGAGCGAAGCGCCCAGAGACAGCGGCGAGAATACGAGCACACGTTGCCGGATCATGTATCCGCGGTACCTGTGTTGACACTCTCGAACCGCTCTTGACGTATGGAGGGATCCGGATGACCCAACGGTGCCGCCAGGTATATGAGGGGACCGTCGAATTTTCTAAATTCGTCCAAGGCGTCCGCAGGGAGGAATCTAGGCAGGGCAACTGTGGTCATCGTAATTCCTCTCAGTCAGATCACTCTCGGATGTAAGTTTCTGAATCGACTACATTGCGTAAATTTGGTTACTTTCCCTCGGACTGGTTCGTACAAAAGACGTCCTATAAATCGCAATTATAGGACATAATTGCGAGAGCTTCGGCTTGTGCTTCTAAACGGCGGCATCACGCCAGTGCTTCTCCAGACGATGGCAATTCCACCATCTGGCAAGTGACAAAGCATGTGCGTGTCGTAGAAGAGCATAGAGCAGGCGACTCGTTAATTTTGGTATACCTCCAGAGTGAACCCGGCGGCAGGCTCCGGACCGTTGAGGCGGCCGTGCGAAATCTAGGTAAGGTCGAAGTTGAGCAGGTTGTGACCATGGGCAAGCGTCTAAACCTGCCCCATGTCGTCAACTGTGGTAACCTAACACTGCTTACGGTGCGGGGGAGAAAATCCGCCCGCTCGCGGGCAACCATGGCCGGCGAGATCCATGAAGTACACTCCTGAAGGGGCTCCTGTGCCAACTCCCAGAGTAATCTACCAACCCAGACCGGGCAGTCCCATTGACGTGGATCGGATATTTTACGGACGCTTGGGTCGGGAGACGGAAACCCGCAACCTGATCGACCAGTTCGTGGTGCCAATACGCTCCGGCAGAGCCTGGCCGGTACTGGCAGGCCAGATATGCCGCATCGTCGTGGTGGAAGGGGCGCAGGTAGCAGACTTCAACGCCTGGAACCTCAATAATCCCAGGGAACGGTTCTGGGCGGCCCGCACCAAGCAGCTGCACCGCGCCCACGTCTCCACGTTCGACCGGCTTTGGTCGTGCCTCCCGTACCTGCGTCCAATGCTCACCATCACCGCAGATACGGTGGACTATCCACTGGACGAGGACGGCGCCGGATGTCATGACCTGCTGGGCACTCGCTGCGACCCATACGTTCACAAGATGCTGAATGGCGAGGACTTCGACTACTGCTGCCACTCGAACTTGGTGCGGGCAGTCGCTCCGTACCATCTCGATGAGAGCGACGTTCACGATGTTCTCAACATATTCCAGGTGACCGGACTTACCACCGACGACCGCTACTTCGTGAAGCCCTCGCCGGCCAGGCGAGGAGACTACTTCGAGTTCTTCGCAGAGATAGACCTGCTCTGCGCCATTTCCACTTGTCCCGGGGGTGACCTGTCGGTACAGTTCTGGGGAGAAGACGCCGAGGACCCCATCGACACCTGCCATCCGCTGGGCATCGAGATTTATCAGCCCCATCCCGGACTCCTGGAGGGCTGGCAGTCGCCTCCAACGAGCGATTACCGGGGTATCCACGGGCTTGACCGTCTATGAAAAGACGGCGTTGCGCATGCGGTGAGGCTGTCTGAGCGTCAACTGAAGTAGTTTGGCCGGAGGAAGATATGATAGTGGTAACCGGAGCGGCGGGCAGGTTGGGGCGCATGGTGGTGCAACTGCTGGTCGACCAGGGCAGAGAAGTCCTGGCGACTGACCGGCTGGCTGCCGACGACCTTCCGGCTGAGTTTGTGCGCTGCGATCTGGCAGAGGCCAGTACAGCAGCGCGTATTCTCAGAGACGCGGAATCGGTCGTTCATATGGGCGCTATCCCGGGCCCGCTCAGTGAAGAGCCAAGCATCATCTTCGACAACAACGTGGCGAGTACTTTCAACGTCATGATGTGCGCGGCAGAGTTGGGACTTCGGCGCGTGGTGTTCTCATCCAGCGCATTCGGCATGGGATGGGCCCATGACGGGAATGCCTTCGTGCCGCTTTACCTGCCGTTGGACGAGGAACACCCCATGATGCCCTTCGAACCTTATGGCCTGTCCAAGCAGGTTGGAGAGGACATCGGCAGAATGATCGCCCGCAGCTCGGACACCACCGTCGTCAGCCTGAGGTTTACCAACGTCGCGACTCCCGAAGTCCAGGCGGAGTTTCCCTGGCAGGCCCCGACGCCGGAGAACCCCCTGACACTGGTGATGTGGGCGTACGCCGACGCCAGAGACGTGGCAGAGGCCCACGTACTGGGGCTGGATGCGGAGATAGAAGAGTACGAAGCCTTCATGATCGCCCAGCCTTCCAGCCGTTTCAGAGAGCCCACGATCGACCTCGTCAGAAACAACTTCGGCGACAGGGTGGAGATACGGGAAAGGATGGGTGGCACCGCCAGCGTTATCAGTACGGAGAAGGCGCAGCGACTGCTGGGTTGGAGACCACGCTACGATTGGGCCGACGGGAGGAGCTAAAGCGGTCCAGGCTGAGGGTTTACCAGAAATGCAGACGAAGTTGTACTTGGCGCTGTCCGACGGAGCTGACCGCCCGCAACTACTCAGGCCGGGAGCGTAGGTAGCGGTCGAGGAAGTCGGCAACGTCCGACAGCATCTGCCGAATGTTGGGCCGCGAGCTCACGTAGAAGCCGTCGTTGGGATACACCTTGTACTCCGTCGTCTTATAGTGCCGCTTCATCTCCACTACAAAGTCCTTCGAAGTCTCGGGCCAGTCCTCCGTCCCTTCCCCATGCAGGACGAAGGTAGGCGTGGTCGCGTCTCTGACTCTGTAGAAGGGCGAGCAGCGATACCAGACGTCCTCGTTTCCCTCGAAGGCGCCGAACTCATGCTCCAGGAGTTTGATGTGCCTCAGTTCCAACTGGTGGCGAAGCGCCGACCAATCGCTGTAGCCGGACATGGGGACGGCCGCCTGGAACACGCCCGGCGCGAAGGTGACCGCGCACATCGTGAGGATGCCGCCGTAGCTCGTCCCCGTAATCCCTATTGCCTGCGGGTCCACGTATCCAAGCCCTTTGAGGAACTCGGCCCCGGCAATGGCGTCCTTCAGGTCGTCGCCGCCCCAATCCCTGTCGTTCAGTTCTTCGAATGCCTTGCCGTAGCCTGAGCTTCCCCGGACATTGGGCAGCAGAACTACGTAGCCCCGCTGGACGAAGTATTGGACGTAGGGCTGGAAGTCATCGCTGAACTGGTTGGTTGGACCACCGTGGATGAACAGCAGCCCCGGGTACTTATCGCCTCTCTCCCGGCTCCTGGGTCCATATAGATACGCGTGGATGACGAGACCGTCAAAGCTCTGGTAAGTAATCTTTTCGGGTGCGGTCAGTTGCTCGGTCAGCGCAGGGTCAACTCCGGCGCTGGTCAGCTGCATCGCTCGGCCGTCTTCCAGGGAGACGATCCAGAGGTCCATCGGGGATGTGGGGGTCCCATATCGGAAGACTATCTTCGAGCCGTCCGGTGACCACTGCGGCGCCGAGCATACGCCAACGCCGGGCGAGAAGAGCGCCCGGGACTCACCGGTGGAAGCGTCCGTCACCCTTAATTCAAGCGTGCCGTTGCAGTTGGACGTGTAGGCCACCTGCTGACCTGCGGGAGACCAGACGGCGTGATCCTGCTCCGCGTCCTCGAGGGATAGTGACTCTGGTTCACCGCCGGCTACGGGCGCAGTCCAGATGTTTGTATGCCCACTGCGCTGGCTGCGGAAGAGGACTCGCTCACCGTCAGAAGAGACCAGGGGATAGCCAAAAGCACCACCGTAGCTGTAATCAAAGAAATCTGTATCCCGTACGACGATTTCCTGCTCTTTCCCGTCCAGCGAAAGCTGGATGACATCGTGGTTCTCCCACTTGTCATCCAGCCGGACGTAGAGGATGTGCCGACCGTCGGGAGTGAAGACCGGATTTACCGCGTAGAGTGGGCCGTCGGTCAGGCGCGCAGACTTGCCTGATGAGACCTCAACCAGGTAGATGTCGTACGAGCCGTAGCGACTGCAGGACACCGCGACTCTCGCACCATCGGGAGACCAGTTCATCGAATGGATGCGACCACCCAGAGAAGTAAGTTGAAAGCCGGCGTCGCCGTTGGCGGGCCACAGCCACACCTCATCCGCGCCGCCCTTCCTGGAGACGCATGACACATAGGCACCGTCCGGAGACCACAACGGGATTCGAGGTGCTGAATCCCCGGCACCTGCTCCTACCGTCAAACGGACTGGAAATATTCCTCCGGCCGGGACGCTCCATAACTCGGCGGCGTCTTCCAGGTGGGAAGAGACGAATGCGATTCGAGAGCCGTCCGGCGACCATCGAGGCGTCTCTGCGGCGATCAGAGGCCGGATGGACAATATCTGGTCCAGACTCAGCTTCGATTCATCCGTCATGGTCGAACCGGTCATCCTGTCGACATCCTTTCGCGGGGTCTCATGTACTTTGGCGAACTGATTAGTCTGACATGTACACCCATCTATGGCCCTCTCGCCTGGTGCACTTGCTTTTAGTCTGCTGAATATAAACAGATAATAACACTTTACAGAACTCCTGTGCCATAGAGCAAGGATGAAGAGGACTGTCCATTATTGGATGAACTCGCTGTGGGGGCTTATGCGAACAAGGGCCGGGTACAAAGAGAGCCTGCGCGATGGGCGCGACGTTTGGGTGCGGGGCGAGGGCGCTGTGCGTGATGTCACGACAGACCCTTCGACTTCGGCGATGGTGGATGAGTGTGCCGACTGATATGACCGCCACTTCGACCCTGAAGCGAGTGCCGAGGCAAATACCTCAACCCCGAAACATTGAATCCAACCTCTCTACGTCAGGTGGGGCAATACTTCCTCGACGCATCTCCTGAACTGGGTCTGCTGGTCCCAGCTTGGGAAACGCAGCAGTATATCTGTGGCGCCCGCGTCGATGAAGCCCTGAAGCTGTTCGATACACTGCTCAGGAGGACCGCATGCCACCCAACCCTCTACGGCCTCCCTGGAGAAGACCTGGGGTGTGTAGTAGCCATTGAGGTATCTCTGTGATTCTTCGACTGCAGCATCGCGATCGTCGTTGATGTTAATGTTGTAGTACAGGGAACAAGACCGTCCGTCAAAACTCCTGTCATAGTCGGCCGCGTACTCCATTATCCGACCTCGAAGCTCCGCGAAGTCAGCGGGGGGCCAGGCGGTTGTCATCCAGCCGTCTCCGAGCCTGGCAACCCTTCGGAGGTTGCGCTCTGCTACGCGGGCATCCCCGCCATTGAGTCTCGGAGTTCCTATCACCCAGATCGGCGGCGGCTCCTGCACCGGCTTGGGCTCCACGAATGCCTCATCCAGCTCGTAGAATCTCCCCTTGTACGTAACGCTCTCCTCGGCCCAGAGCCTTCGCAGGATCGTTATTCCCTCTTCCATCCTTGGCGCCCGCTCCCTGTTCGTAATGCCCATATTTTTCAGTTCGATTCGAGCAAGGTTTTGGGACTCTGGAACGCCCATACAAGCTGCCATTATCATGCGGCCGTTAGAGAGCTGGTCCAGACTGGCCCACTGGTAGGCAAGCACGATTGGGTGCCGGGATGGGAAGCTCGCCATACAGGCGGGCCCGATCTTCACCGACTTGGTCCGAGCGGCGATTCCGGCCATCAGGACAATCGACTCCATCCTGGGCTTTGCCATAATCTGGTCGCCGACCCAGACGTGAGCGAAGGCGCCCGAGGAGTCGGCGGCTTCCGCCATCTCGATGAGTTCGTCCGGAGTTATCAGCCCCAGCAACACTCCCCTGTTCGACAGCGTCAGGCCAAATCTCGCTGAGTTTGCCATGTCGTACCCTCCCAAACGCCGCTTTCGCGGATATCCTTGAACAACAGCTCCTTGACGGATTGAGGCCGCCCTCGATCGAATCGGCGGAATTGTGAGACTGGTCGAGGGACGTGCTAAAAGCGGTGCCCTGCACCAACCGGCCTGGGCAGCGCGAGGTTTGTGGTGAGCCTTTGGCGCACTAAGCCGTAGGGACGCCGTCTCCAGCCACCATATCGCCCATGCTACAGTTGGCACTCGAATCGGTCAATCGCGTCGTCAAGTGGATGTATTTCACGCCTCTGCCATGATGTCTCGTGCGATGCGCTCCGGATCGGACCCTCCCGGGAGGGTGGCGCGCCGCTCCATCATGAGCAACGCCTTCCAGATGCCCCACCCTCGTCCTCGTGCCCAGGTCCCCTCGTCAACTGCCAACTCTGAGCGAAAGACCTCGCGACTGCTGCCTGTGAAGAGGGTCCACGCGATGGTCACGTCGCAGCTCGGGTCTCCGGCTGCCATCTGGCCGAAGTCTATGACTCCGCAGAGGCGTCCAGTGTCATCCACCAGGAGATTGTTCGCCGCTACGTCGCCGTGGAACCAGACGGGTAGCCCGTCATATTTGGCGTCCAAGGCCGCCTCCCAGACAGCGGTTGCGGCTCTTGTATCAATCTTGTTCCCCAACTTGCCAAGACACCGGCGGACGTCGCCGTCGTAGAAGAACGGATCGCATCCTCGACGATAGGTAATGCGCCCGGGTCTTGGCGCGCCAGTCACATCGATCGCCATCAGCGCGTTCAGGAAGCCGGCCAGATCTCTGGCGAACTCGGTGAGATCGGCGATGAGGCCAGGTGACGAATTATATCCTGGAATCCACTTGTTGACCAGCCACGGGAATCCGTACCCCAGCCCTGGCATCCCCATACCTACCGGCAGCGGGATGGGCAGTGGGAGATGGGGCGCAAGCCTCGGCAGCCACTTGTGCTCGATAGCAATGTGGTCTGCGTCCAGGTTGCGGCCCGGCAAGCGCACGCTCAAATAATCTCCCAAGCGGAATGTCGAGTTGTCGTGTCCGTCTTCGTCGACCGGCCTAACCTTGAGATCTGCCCACTGGGGAAACTGGTCGGCTACCAGCCGCCGCGCTAGCAATGCGTTGACTGCCGGTGCGTCGTTTCGCTGTTTCACCAACACCTCTCCCTTGAGTTTAGTTCTGAGCCTGCACGTTCAACGTCCGGTGGTTCCAGTAGCGCCGGAACTATGCTTCGCCCGGCTTCCAGACTATGCCATCTTTGAGGGTAATTACCGGCGCAATGCGCCTGTCCGTGCTGATGGATTCCCCATTGCCGTCATCGTAGGTGAATTCCCCTTCCTCAAGGTCGATGACAGTTGCATCGCCAACTGCTCCGACCGCTAGGGTCCCAAGCCGGCCGGACTCCCCAATTGCATTTGACGAGTGCATCGTAGTCGCCGCGATCACCTCCTCGAGGGACATGCCTAGCGCCATATACGGCGTCATGATCTGAGGCAGATTGTAGATGACAGGGCTCTGAGGTCTGACTTTGGTTATGTCACTGCTCAGGGTCGTTGGAAGTAGACCATCGCTTATCGCTGTCAGTGAGAGACTTATGCCGAAGTTTCTGCGGGCAGCGCCAATGTCGAAGACGATTCCCTTCTCCCTTGCCTCTCTGACTTCCGTTCTGACGTTGCCTTTTTCGTCAAGCACATTGTTTTCGGCGCTGTGGAATATGTGCGTCACGATGTCGCCGGGGCGCAGGTACTCGAATACCTGCGCCAGAGGTATTGGCACGCGCGCCACATGCACCATGACGAAGGAATCTGTCATATCCGCCACCGCACGAGCACGCTCCAGGGCAGGGATGGTATTCGCCTCGCCGATGGTATTCGCCTCGCCGCTGATCTCGTGATCGATACGAATCTTCACTCCAAGGACGACATTGGGATTGTCTTTGATACACTGCACGGCTTCCTCGACCTGGGCGTAACGGAGGTCCTGCAGTTCGCCCACGCTTCGGGGATCAAGCTGCGTCTGTGGTCCCCCACTGATGCCAATAGTCGGACCGAAGTCCTCGCCTATACTCCTGCGGGGAGACATCATGCCCAGTGCCGAGAGATTTACCAGGGCCATGAGTCTGGTCTGCTCACGCGTCAGGATGAACTCCTTGAACCCTTCGAAGTGCAGCCAGCCGGAACTCCCGGCATCCACAGTTGTCGTGACGCCATTGGGGAGACATACTTCATCAGCGGAAGTGGCAAACGGCACGATGTGCTGGAAGTAGTGGCCGTGAATATCTATCAGGCCGGGCGTGACGATTCTTCCGGTTGCATCTACTACCTCCCGCGCGTCGTTGCTGGAAATTTCAGAGTCCAGCGCCGCGACCCTGCCGTCCCGGAAGGCAATGTCGCGCGCACCCCGCAGACCCTGCGCAGGATCAATTAATTCCCCATTCTTCAGCAGAAGGTCATACTTGTTGGTCATTCAGGCTACTCCCCACAGATGAGTTCAACTCTGGCACGGGCTACCAGTACCATTGTAGTTCAGTGCAACTCAGCGGGACCAAGCGTATCGTCGCACAATTTCACGCGTCAAGGGCGGAGGAAAAAGTCGATACCGCTCCCGGTGATCAACGGCAATTAAGTTAACCGCTCAGGATCCTGCGTAACTGCAATCTGCAACTTCAAGGCAAATTGACGCTGGCACAATTGCTCCAGATATTATCCAATGCGGCCTGAATTCCATGGCGTAAAGACGCGCAAGTAGAGTACAGTTCCTTGACAACCTTCTAAAAGCTCCCCTTCGAAACTCTGGACGCAAGCGGTTTCCGGCGGCGTCTCCCTTAACAGTCACCGTGATATAATTCCCTTCGCTTAATATCGCAGGCCCACCAGCAGATATACGGCCAGTGGTCTGCAAGTCTGCGCGGGAACACTAATGAAGGCACGCGTCGCGTCCTCAACTCGGTCTATAAAAACCAATACCTGGGAGAGCACAAATCTTGCGGTGGGGTCATAGTCCACGCGAATGCGCTGCTCTTGCATGCTGCCGAAAGTTTGCGTGATCTTCGACCTGACGCGGCGATGCTGACCGCAGCCGGCCGGGGCAATATAGACGGCGAGCCTATTCAGGGCACACTGGCGCAATTCGTCGCCCGGGAAGTGGATCTTATGCGTCCCAGGCGCATCGTACTCGGCCATCACGATGACTGGAACCCGCCAGTGACCGGCCCGACTGACTTAGAATCCATAAAGCGGGAACTTGCCCTAGAAGCACCCAGCGTCGAGTTAGTGAATACAGACTACCTGGATGGCTTACCCATACTGGGCAGATGAAACTGCCGAATTACCTTGATGATCGCACTGCAAGAGTTTGCGTCCATACCTCTGTCTTCAATCCATAGATATGGGTGTCAGTCGTCAGTTTCGGTCCCAAGATTAGCGGTGGCCGAGCTAATATCAGCTGAAAGCTATAGACCTAGCTCCGTCATGGACCTGTCCAGTATGTCCACACCGCGGTCCAGCTCCTCGTAAGTTGCTGTCATTGGAGGCGCAATGCGCCACACGTTGGCGCTGCTGGCGTAGGACGCCTGCTGGAGTATCAGGCCATTTTCCATGCACTTCCGGGTGAGACGCCGGGTTTCCTCTCCGGCCGGCTCTTTAGTCTCCGGGTCCTTGACCAGTTCCATCCCCAGCAGGAGGCCTCGCCCGCGAACATCTCCTATAATCGGATGGTCTTCTCTCATCCTTATGTATGCATCCTTCAGGTACTGGCCTTTAGCTCTGGCTTCGTCTGCCAGCCCTTCCTTCACCAGCACTTCTAACACGGCCAGTCCGACGGCCGCGGCGAATGGGTCATTCTGGTGGGAGGAGATGAAAGCCATCCCCCGCTCGTGGCAGGTCTCCTCTATTTCCTGAGAAGTGATCATCGCCGACAGTGGAAGTCCCGCTCCGAGGGTCTTGGACAACGCCAGAATGTCCGGCACGAAACCGTCCTGCTCGAAGGCGAAGGTGGCGCCCACTCTACCCAGTCCCGTCTGAGCCTCGTCCAGAATGAAGAGCATCCCACGCTCCTCACACATCTGCTTCACCACCGGGAAGTAGCCGGGAGGAGGTTCCAGGATGCCCGCCGCGCTCAGGATGGGCTCGGCAATGAAGGCGGCCAGGGAACCGGTGGTCTGCGCGTCCACCATATCGAACCCAAGTTTCGCGCAAGCATACTCGCAGGACGGGAATGTCAGGTTCAAAGGACAGCGATAACAGTAGGGCGTGGGTATGGCGAAGCCTCCCGGCACCCAGGGCCCATACCCTCCTCTGCGGTCGGAGAAGGTGACGCTCAGTGCGCCGCCCGTGTGACCGTGATATCCCTGAATTAGCCCCACGACTTCGAAACGGCCGGTAAACATCTTTGCGACCTTTAGAGCCACCTCCGTGGACTCACCCCCGGTGCTTAGAAGCAGCACCTTCTGAAGCTGCTCAGGCAGCAGGTCGGCAAGGGATCTGCCCAACTCGATAACCTCTTCGCTGACGAAATTGGTGTTTAAGTGGAGTATGCGCTCGCAGCTACGCTTGAGCGCGTCGGTGATGGCAGGATGGTTGTGCCCAAGACTTGCAGCCATCTGACCGGAGCCGAAGTCGAGGTACTCTTTCCCGTCCGTGTCGACTACGGTGGTGCCTCGTCCGGAAGCGATGACGGGCTCGCCGTAGTCCTTGGAAGAACGGAACAGGTGAGCCTTCGCATGCTCCAACATTGTAGCTTTGTGGGAGACTTCTGACATCTACGGTTCCTTCCCTATTGCTTGGCGACAAAAGGAGGGATACGAGGGCGAACCGATGATTCGCCTAGGCTGAAAGCCCTCCTGCTCAGCAGTCACAGAGGTGACGTATTACCTCTAATTGTAGGGCATTTTCAATGTGTGCTGGTGTAGCAACACATGTGGCGTATCAACCGCTAAGATCCTCTTTCGTGGGAATTGTATGTGTTAGGCAATTCGTTGACAGATAGGATACGTGTCTCGCTATGCTTCATTGCTAACGTACAACTGCGCGACTTTCAGCGGATTCTATCATGATGTCTGCCAAGCGCCGCCAGACAGCTTTTAGGACTCTGACGGTCACGCATTTGCCCGATGCGCGTATAATCGCATTGTTGATTTTACTCATGGCTGATGGCGAGGTTGGAATTGACCCTTGCTCAGACCGTCACAGTTCAAATTGGAACGAGAAGCAACGAGCCGCGCATAACTCCAGAATGAAATGATAATAGAATAAAGGAATGACAAGATGCAGGTAAGGCAGAATGAATGATGACTTCTTGCGCGACCTCAGGTTAGCAGTTGACAGGCTCGTCCCGAGCTACGTGGCGGCGCACAACGCCCGCGGCAATGAGCTGGTGGACTCAAGCGACTACGATGCCGCCATTGCGGAGTTCAACGAGGCTATTCGCCTCACTCCTATCGTTGCCGAACTCTACTCGGACCGGGGCCGCGCATACGCCGCCAAGGGCGACATCGACCTTGCACTGGCCGACTTCGACGAGGCTATTCGACTGAGACCGCAGGTAGCAGAATTCTACAGCAACAGAGGCGCGACGCGGCGACAGGCGGGCGACGCCGAAGGCGCAATGCACGACTACGACGAGGCTATTCGCCTCGATGCGGGCTTGGCGCCGGCGCATTTCAACAGAGGGAACCTGTTGTTGGACCTGGAACGGCTCGATGAAGCTGTCGCAACCTTCGACCGCGCCGTTCAGTGCAACCCCGACTTTGCGGGTTCTTACATCAACAGGGGTATCGCGAGGCACCTGTTGGGGCATACAAACGCGGCAATTGGCGACTTCGACAGCGCCATATCAGCTGATCCGAGCGAGGCACGAGCATACCTGAACAGGGGCAGGGCATATATGAACATGCGCGAGTACGATCTTGCTCTCGCCGACTTCGGCAACGCCGTCGAACTTCAACCCGGGAACGCCGACTTCTACCTGCACAGGTCGATGGCATACGACAGGAAGGGTGAGATCGACCGCGTCATAGATGACCTGAACACGGGGCTCAAACTGGACAGGGCCGCGAAGGACGAATACCACCCTCTACTCGCTCAGGCGCACAGGAGCAGGGCGAACAGGCTCCTGAAGCGAGAACGCTACTCCCGCGCGGTGAGGGAGTACGGAACTGCACTGAAGTACGATCCGAATTACGCCGCTGCCTACCAGGAGAGGGGCTACGCTCGCATAAATGCCGGCGACGAGCGACGCGGCCTGAGGGACTTCGAGACGGCGGCGCGGCTTGACCCGCGGTATTACAGGACTTTCCACGCCAGGGGGTTCTATTACGCCGGTAAGGGAATGATCGAAGAGGCCATAGCGGACTTCGACAGGGCCATATCGCTCGAAAAGAACGAGGCCGAACTCTACGAGGACAGGGGCACGGCGCGCCAGATCAGGGACGAGCTCGGCAAAGCCATTGCCGACTACACCGAGGCGCTCAGGCTGAAGCCCGACAGAGCAAGCCTTCTCTTCAAGAGAGGAGTTGCAGCCCTGTTCCATGGAGACAACGACGGAGCGATTGACGATCTGAGCCGGGCGATAGAGCTGGAGCCGCAGAATATGGAGACCTACCATTACAGGGGAAGCGCCTATGTGAGAAGGGGAGATAACGCACTGGCGATTGATGACCTCGACAGGGCACTGGAACTCGATCCGGAGTTCGCACACTCATACTACACGCGGGGCCTCGCCTACGGTAACCGGGGCGATCAGGAAAAGGCGCTCTCCGACTATGACGAGGCCATCAGGCTCAACCAAAAGGATGAGCATTACTTCAACAGCAGGGGCATAGCGCACTACTTCTTGGGTAACTTCGACGCTATGATGGCAGACTTCGGCGCAGCCATCAGGCTGAACCCTCGCTACGCGCTGGCATACGCCAACAGGGGCGAAGGCCATCTGGATGTCGGCGCATACGAGCAGGCCATGATGGACTTGAACAGGGCGATCAGCCTCGATCCTGCAAACGTCGAAGCGCATAGAAACAGGGGGAAGGTGCGATTGAAGCTGGGTGACAGCGAAGCTGCGAACAGCGATTTCCAGCGCGCGGACAGGATTGAACGCTCTCCTGACCGAATCACGATGGACCCCGACGCCGGCCGCCAGGGATTCCGCTCTTTGCACCGCGCTTTTGATCGCTGAGGTAAGGAAGGTCCATTGCCTTCATCGAGAGGTATGGTTGCAGGTCCAGGGAAACGGTTGCGTACTGTACCCATTATAAATGATGAATGCTGAGTATAGTTGTATAATATAGGCATGAGGTACGTTCCTTCCAGAGAAGCAAGTCGTATACTCGGCGTGCATCCGCAGACTCTTCGGGTCTGGGCACGCGAGGGACGCATCAGATACATCAGAACAGAAGGCAACCAGCGAAGATATGACGTCGACTCCTACATCGGACTCGCAAAGCCCACCGTCACCGTCTGCTACTGACGTGTTTCCAGCAAGAAGCAGTCGGCAGAGCTTGAGCGGCAGGTCGCCTTCATGCGAGCACGATACCCTGACGCCGAGATCGTCAGTGACGTCGGCTCAGGCCTCAACTTCAGGCGTAGGGGACTACTCGCCATACTGGAACGAGTACACGATGGAGACAAGCTCTGCGTTGTGGTCGCCTACCAAGACCGTCTTGCACGCTTTGGGACGGAACTCATCGAGACGTTGCTGGAACGCAACGGCGGGGAACTCGTGGTTCTCAATCAGCGGGACCTCAGCCCCGAGGAAGAGATCACTGCCGACCTTATTGCCATCCTCACGGTATTCGGGGCCAGGGTCAACGGTCTGCGGCGATACCGTAAGGAAATCTCAGAAGATACGTCTCTACCCGGACGCACGTCAGAGGTCTGAACTGCGCCGCTGGTTCGGCGCGGCGAGATACGCCTACAACCAGACCGTGGAGTTGCTGACAGGGGATGACGCGCCACTCGCCATCAAGACGAAGGTTCGTGCCCTTGTGTTGCCGCTGCTTCCGTCCTGGCACAGGAGCGCACCGCGCGAGGTGCTGGTGGGAGCCATCTTCGATGCCTGTCGCGCAGTGAGCGCAGCCAAGAAGTTCAACTCAAAGCTCGCCCGTGACAAGGCCAATGGCTTACGTCAGGGCGAGGACTTCGCCCGTGTGCGCTTTCGCTCACGCAAGAACCCGAGACAGACCTTCACCGTGCAGGCTAACTGCGTAACCCCCGATGGCATCTACCGCACCAAGCTCGGGGACATGCTTATGGCTGAGTCCCTGCCCGTTCCCGTCAACAGAAACATATGCCGCCTGGCCCTACGATACGGCCAGTACCATCTGTCCGTGCCCTACAACGAGAAGCCATCGGCTGAGCGCGAGAACCAAGCGCGGCTGGTGGCTCTCGATCCCGGGGTGCGGTCTTTCCTCGCGTGGTACTGCGCCGACTCGGTGGGCAAGATAGGTGAGGGAGCGTTCTTCAGGATACAGCGGCTGTGCGAGAGACTGGACGAGTTGCTGAGTCGTGCAGCTAAGGTCCCTTCAAGAAAACGTCGGAACATGCGCCGTGCTGCGGGCAGGATGCGTATCAGGGTGGAGAACCTCATACAGGAGCTTCACAGGCAGGCGGCACGGTTCCTGGTGGACAGCTTCGACGTTATTCTGCTGCCAGCGTTCGAGACGTCCGAGATGGTGGAGCGTGGCAGACGCAGGATTAGAAGCAAGACAGTGCGTAACCTCCTGAGCCTGGCGCACTACCGCTTCGGGATGTTCCTGCGGCACAAGGCGCTGCAGGCTGGAGTGGCCGTTGTCAGTGTCAGCGAGGCGTACACGACGAAGACCGTGTCATGGACCGGTGAGGTGCTGGAGAACGTCGACGGTTCGTCCGTTATCGTGGGCGGTGACGGTGAGCGGATGGACCGTGACTACAATGGAGCGCGTGGGATCTACCTGCGCGCGCTGGGAGATACCATGTGGTGCTGGACGGCATGCCGGTCGCTCGCCGATCTACCTGCGCGCGCTGGGAGATACCCCCGCGCTGAGAGCCTGGCTCTCCGCGTGCGCCGCGAGCGTGGATGACTCACGTCTCAGCGGAAATGTGAGAGCAGCCGCTTAGGCAACTGTTCTCGGAAACTCCAAGATGTACAACATTCATCAAGGATTTTTTATCGGAATCCAATTGGCTACGCCGATGTTTGTCAACATGAACCGGCGCGCTCACTTCCAGACTTCGTTCAACCGGTAGCTTGTCCGACGCCCGGCGCCCGGGTTGCGAGCCAGGATGCCCTTATCAGTCAGGTCCGTTATGTCGCGGAGCGCTGTGTCGTGGGAGCACCTGGTCATCCTGGCCCAGCGTGAAGTCGTAAGGTTTCCCTCAAAGCCATCAAAGAGGCGATTGACCATGTTCCTCTGCCTTGCGTTGAGCTGTACCACTTGGTGTGCCTGCCAGAAGCGAGACTTTGATAGGACTGCCGAGAGCTTCTCCTCCGATCTGGATATGGCACGGCCGAGGCATTCGAGGAACCAGACTATCCAGTCAGTGATGTCAAGCGTGCCCCTCTGGGTCTGCTCAAGTAAGCGATAGTAAGCATTCCTTTCAGTCAGGATCTGCTCCGACATGCTGTAAGCTCGCTGGGAACTGCGATCAGAGCGCGCCAGCATCATATCTGTTATAGCCCTGGCTATTCTTCCGTTACCGTCGTCAAGAGGATGAATCGTTACGAACCAGAGGTGAGCGACGGCCGCCCTGACAACCGGGTCGGTGTCCTCCGGCGCTTCGAACCAGCTGATAAGCGCCTCCATCTCAGCATCGATCAATCCAGCCACGGGAGCCTCGAAGTGAACTGTCTGACGCCCAATGGCCCCCGACACAACTCGCATCGGACCCGAAGAATCGTCTCGCCAGTCCCCGACCGTCAGCGGCCCCATATTGTTGAAACCTGTCGGAAACAGGGCCCTGTGCCAGCTCTTGATTCTTTCAATCGTCAGCGGCTCGCCGCAGCGCTCCGTCGCGTCCAGCATCACCTCGACCACACCGTCAACGCTTCGGTCTCCGCTCAGCAGCCCCGCCACTCCGAAGCCGAGCCGGCGGGCCAGAGAGGACCGCACCTGATCGATATCGAGCGCTTCGCCCTCAATCCGACTGCTCGACACAACGCTTGCAGTAAGAGATTCAACAGTCACATTATGGCTTGTGTCAAAAGCGAGCGAATCAACCTTGCCCAAAAGAAGGCCCTGGTGGTGCCTGACTGACGCTAGGAGCGGGGATACCCTTTCCCAGTTCCAGTGAAAGCGCGGCCAGTCAGCTTGTTGGTGGATATAGTTTCTTCGCAACATTTGCGTATATTCTAGCAGAATTCCTACGCATTTTATGCGGAGAAAGGCACCTAAGGTGCCGCGTACTTGCAAAGCAGTCCATTAGTATAAGGCTTCAGGAGCGGCATTTATCCACCAGACCTGGTAGATGTGTCAAGCGTCCTTCCAGAAGGAATGGGATTTTGTGTAGCACAAGTTTATTGAGGATTGTCACTCAATTGATGTGGACGACCCTATCTCCGAAAGAAACGATGACCAGCCGGCAATTGGCCCAATGCATTGGGCCAAGTTGCTCGAATGCAACAGCCCTGATTAATGAATGGTCACCAAGATCGATCCAGACCGCCGCGTGCGCGGAGAAAGAGAACAGATGCCAATGACGGAAGAATTCACCCCGGGCAGCGCGGCGAAGCTACTGAGCAAGTTTAAGGGAGACGAGACGAGGCAGTGGAGACGCTAACATTCCTTGAATGATTATCATTCACAGTGTGAATGGCAATCCTTGCTATTTGCAATGACAGGAAGAGCAAACACAGGACTGAGGGAATGAAGTATTGATGCAATGAAGGCGTATCACATCCTCTCCCTAGGCCAATTAAGGAAACGGCAAATCTTATAGTATTCAAAGAGCCACTCAGAACATATTCTGGTTAGTTGCCCATATGTTCAGCGACAACGAAAGCGATCCCGCAGGCCAAAGCCAAGTTGATGGATAAGCACCTGTCGTGGTGAGTCGCAGTGGCCTAAAGTGCGTCCTTGAACATGTCGGTGGGATCAGCATTATCCTGCGCTTGCTCGCCGGACTCGCTTTCGCCATAGTCGGGAGAACGGCCCTGGCTCTCGAGCCAGACACCACGTCTGTTCGTGAGCCAGAGCGATCCGGTTCTTTCGCTGTAATTCTGCTTCGCATTGACAAGGCGGTATGCGAAGCCTGGCTCACAAGTGCAGTTCTTCTTCGAGCTGCAGCCTCCGTTGCAATCTCTCCGGACTCTCTCGATCGTCCACATTGCGCGCACTCCTCCAAGGATGCCAGTCGATCCCGAATATGCTACGCCCACTGTCTTAGGAGGATGTGCTATCAGAAGCACCGCGCAATCGACCTCATCGGCCCAGGCTGCCCAATCGGCGAAAAACGCCCCAACCTGCGCACGGTCAATCTCGCTCGCACCATTGGCGACACCTAGCGTATCGACCACCAGCAGCCGTGCCTCCTCTTCCTCCGCGGTCGCGCGCAGCAGCTCACCTGCCCTCGTGATGCCTGGAACACCGTTGCGTTCTCTTGCCGACCAGAGATGTCCCATAGCCCGCATATCGGCTATCTTGAAGTTCTCTCCATTGCCGCTCTTTCCTGCCTGTTCAAGCCAGTAAAGGCGCCCTCTGATCTGTTCGGGACTGTCCTCCCAACTTGCATAAACAATCTTGGAGGCTTCCAGCGCCTCGAAGCCGACGCCATAGTCACAGCCGGGGGGAGGCATCTGTCCAGCCTCCCCCAACCACTGCCCGCCGCCGCTCAGGGCCCAGGCGAGTTGAAGCGCAAGTCGGGATTTGCCGACCCCGCCGTCGCCCGTGAGCATCGCAATGCAACTCCTGGGGAGCCAGTTCTCTATGAGCCAGGACTGCCAGTAGCGAACCGGAATGCCGTCGCTTAGCGGCAACTCGCGAACGCTGCTTGCCTGTTCCAGGACAAAACGAATGGCATCCAGATCTGCAGGGGATGGCTGCCGGCCCGCCAACAGTGCTTCGTTGATTCTGGAAGCGGCGCTTCTACCCTGCTCAACGAGCGGCGATTCGGTTTCACTGCCACCCGTTAGTGCATTGTAATTGACCTCGACTGAAACCCAGTCAACACCTTCGGGAGAGCCAAAAGCCTCGGTCAGCGCGTACGCGGCACGCTGTAGTTCAGTTGGCTCTACTTCTATGCGGGTTGTCGAGAAGTGCCCGTTCCGGTCGCCAGTAGTCATGCTTCCTCTCCACTACTTCAGCATGGTAGAGGCGTAGCGCCGCGCCTCAAATGGATCAATCCCCTCAGCCTCCAGATCGGTCGCGAACCTGTTCAATTCAACTTCATCGATGTTGCCCAATGGGTCTTCACGGGCTGCGTCCGCTGCGTCCTTACCCACATCCACTCCCACAATCTCGATGCTCTTCCCTGAAAGTTTACGTGCCTGTGCCAGCGACACACAGGCGTCACGACCTGCGCGGCGGCCCTGGTCATCCGGTATGTCCATATCGGGCCACAGCGTCACGAAGTCAAACACCGATAACGCTCTCTGCCACGCCATCGCCGGACGCGGTGTCGTCAAGGTCGCGATCACGGGATCAGGATCACGCGCCGCCAGCGCCAGCGCGTCGGCTGTTCCTTCGCAGACGGAAACCCTATCGCCCCTGATGTCGCCGATAGTCCAGACCGCCATCCTGGCATTGCCGAACTTCGGCTTATCGACACGACGGCCTAATGAATTCTGATAGTCAGCGCGGTCGCCATCTCCGTCGATACACACAAGTTGCACTGCAGTAGGTGGGGGGACATCAGGATAGGCCTCCTGCCACGCCGAGACCGAAGCAAGTGGGAATGCAATCGCGCCTGCGCCAGAGTGTGTTCTTTTGAATACAGGGGCATCGGCCGGGATCCAGCGCAATGTTGGGGGAAGAGGTAATTCAGGACGCCACAGGTTGCGGCGGTCAATCCACTTGCGGATGGGGTGGTCCTGAGAGTCCGCAATAGGAAGTGTCTGGCTTCGGATCCACCTGAGAGTCTCTCTCCATCCTTGCCTCTCAGGACGTGGCCTGCGATATTGGCCCGTAGCGCCCTGTGAAGAACGTGATGACCGGGAGATAGCTGAGCTCCCACTCTCGGAGGAGAATCCGGACGACTGCCGCAAGAAGCCGTGCTGCTGGAGCCAAGCCAAGGCTCCGCTCTTGTCACATCGCTCTTCCCGCATCACCAGTGCCAGGACACCGCCGCCTTCATCGGATTCAAAGTCGTTCCATGTGCCCGTGTCGAGCTTCAGTCGGAAGGAGCCGTTGCTTCCCCATCGCCATTCCCTTAACGATCGGCTGGACGGGTCCCCAAGGAGACGCTCACACACGGAAGAAGCAATACCAATGAAGGCTCCGTGTGCTGCAACTCCCGGCTCACCTGTGTGTGATCCTACCATGCTCCCCACGCCTTTCATGGCCTGCGCCATTAGGCACTTCCCCACACGTCAAGTCCGACTGTATCATGTTGTGGAAGTACGTTCCTTAACGGAAAGTTAACACAGACTCTCCAGCAATCGTAGGGCGTAGTGTGTAGATGAACGCTACTCAGATACGAAATTGGTCGAAAATTCATCATCAAAACATCCTAGGTGCATCATCAAAGCATAATGTCAGCGCGTGGACTTACTGACGGACTGCAGTAGGTGCCCGGAGACATAAACAGAATCTGAGAGTTGGCTCAGAATTGTCCCCTTTGTGATCGACCAGCCGAGGCCTTGAAATGTCAGGCATTGCAAAATTGTAGGCGCGCTGGGAGAATCATTCGCCGCGAGGTAGCCAGCATTACCTGACTCGACTGTATTTCGGTCGGAACATAGGGGAAATAGGTTCAAGGCGAGGCTGGAGGGAATATCGAATTAGGTGCGAAAATGCGCCTAATTCCATCATCAAAGCACCCTGCGTCCATCATCAAAGCACCCTGCGTTCATCATCAGAGCATTGTGCAGACAGATCGAACATAGGCGAGATCAACTGCCGATAAGGTCACTGCATGGACAATCGGCGCGACTCAGATTGCACCAGAATACTAAAGGGCCTGCCGGACTTTGTCGGTATGTCACAGTCCAAAGCCATTTGGAATTTCGATTCCGAATCCGGCTGCCAAGACAAATCTGCTTCTGATGTGTGTGGCTACAATCGACAAAAGTAGCGTAACTGAATTTGCCCTCTGCAGGAGGGAGGAAGGTCAACTATTGGTTGCCTTCCTCCCTCCCCCTACCCCTCCTCTGTAGAGTGTAGGTTGTAGGGGGTATCATGTAGATGCAAGGCATTTAGATATGGATTCGGGGGAATTTCCATCATCAAAGCATCTCGTTCCCATCATCAAAACACTCTCGCTGCATCATCAGAGCATACCGACAACATCATCAGATCGCACTGAATGCATCATCAAAGCATACCGACAACATCATCAGATCGCACTGAATGCATCATCAAAGCATGCGGCCTTCATCATCAGAACATGCGCTTATGGAGTATCCTCGGGCGGCAGAATCCGGCGCTGTTCAATGCGAAGCTCGCCGTGTGATTCGAGAGCTTCTAACGCTCCCCAGGCTCGACGGGTGAGCACACTGCGATCAGGATTCTGGCTATTTGGGAAGGCCAAGGCGATGGCGTCGGCATCGGTAAGAGGATCGTAAGGGTCGAGCCCCTTCTTTCGCATCCAGCGTCCGCCCTTTGGCGCGTGCGTGCGGCCGGGCTCATGCCAGAGGAATGACAAGCCTAGCAGAGCGCGGTACGCGGGTGCGCTCTCCGCTCCCCACTGGTCGAGTCGCTGTGGCAGTTGCACACCGCCTTCTACTTCCGGTGGGATGTCCAACACGACATGTATGGGCATCTCGAGATCTATACGCCCGAAGTTCTCGTTGATGCGCAGAAGGTGATGGAAGTGTCCGTAACCGGTCTTCGGGTCCAGTATGGGGATTCGTGCATCCTGGTTGATGACACGTATAGATTCACGGATCCTCGGCCACATCCTGCCGACGTTTGGGGGCTTCCGAGTGGTACCGTCAAGTCGTTCAGGCGGATAGAGGGCTTCCCTGAGGTCGCGGAGGGTAATCTCGTAGGTCAAGAACCGCGAACTGTGCCGGACAAATGCCGACGGCGCTGCTGCCAGCTTCACCAACATGCGCGCCGCTATCGGCGCTGCGCCCCTGCCTCCGCGGGCCTCCCCCGCACTGACACCAAGGTCGTAAAGGTTTACTGGAAGGACCGGGACTCTGCCGGTCTCACGGCCATTCTGAAACCCGGGCAATGCTACCTGAGCACCGTCTCCGTCCGTGCCGCTGTAAGAGGGGGCCAGGTACAGCCTGTCCGTTCCGGAATTGAACTCCCTACGCATAGCCACACGCGGCATAATCGCGTCCGGCCGTAGCATCCCGTCGGGTCCCCTGACGGCCTGAACTTCCAGAGGTCCAGACTGCCAGGCCAAAATTAGAGGGGCAAGGGGGTGCTTAATGTCCGGCTTCTCTTTAGCTGCTTCCTCCCAAACTAGGTGAGCCAACTCAGCGAAACTGCTGACCTCGAATGTCCGGTCTGTGGCGGCTTCGACTGTATGCCAGCGGTTGGCGAACTCCTCACGGGCTTCTGACCCCCATGCGGTTGTAGTGATGAGATTGTCAAGCTGCCTAAATGTTGGACATCTGTCGGGAGGAACGTCGCCGTCCTGACCACTGGAGCGCCAAACTCTTTCCGCGAGTAACCTTAGAGCCTGAGTGGAGGAGAATGCCATTTGATGTTCCCTTCCTCAACTGTGAACGTCAGGATTGATTATAACAGGAGTCTTGGATTCTTGTTGACCCTTGGAGAGTGCCGTCTTGAAAGCTAGCATACCGTTGTAAAAGAGGATGACTTTAGTAATCAGCCTCTTCTGAATCATCTCGCGATGACGCCGTCCCAACAGTAGTGACGGCTCCCGCCCGGGACTCCCACCCGGCTATGAGCATCGAGCAGGTCCCGCTCAGGCCGGAGCCCGAACAGGATTGGCTCTCGCCAGCCGATGCTGCGCTGCAAGCGCCGGTCCCAGTTGTCGCGATACGGCAGCCCAGTACGACCACACGTGCTTCACGCGCTTCCTCACGGGTACGCGGAAGGCGACGTGACCGCCTCTGCCCAGCGGAACTATCCGCAGACGCGGGATGCCCTCACGACAACCAAGTAAGCGACGGGCGAGCACCAGAGCAGCTGCCTGGTGTACGCTCAGCCCGTAGCGTTCCATATACTTCACCCGGCCTATCACCGAACTGTACGCCGGGTTGACCTCAAAGACCTCCACTCCCTCGCGGTATCCACGGGAGAGCAGGTACGTCTTCACCTTGCCGTAGCTAAACGAAGATAGCATCCTGCTGCGTCTGGGCGACTCTCCCTCAAGGGCAGCCCTCTTATGCCGGAAGTCCAGCCGTTCTATGACAAGGGGTTTTCTCGACTCGCGAGCATACTCAACAGCACGCGCCACCGCGTCGCCTATCAGTGCTTCGGCTTGGTGCGCGCTTTTCCCGTAGGTGACGAGCGTTACTGAGAAGGTATTGACGAAGTTGCCCGAGCGGTCTGTCTCGGTGACCGCAGGATGGTCTGCATTCAGGTCCACTCCGACCGCTCCAAGCCTACGATCAGTTACGACTGGTGCTTTTGTAATGCCGGTAGTGGCGAACACTCTCCATCCCCGCCCATCGCGCTTGAACCGGTAGCTTATTGCCTGGCCGAGTTGGGTTGCGCGTACCGCCCTCTCGCCGTGCTGCCTACGATGCGCCTTGTAATCCGCATTGGACTGCAGGGCAGCGACGATATGCTCATGGCCGTAGGCGAAGCGCACGTTCTCGACCGTGACATACTTGCCATTCTGCTCCGCAAGGCAGTCCGGCAGCCTGAGCCTGAGAGTCAGCGAGCCGTCATCGGCGACAGCAGCGACGCAGAGCTGGCAGCCCGCGTTCTCGTCCCGGCTGCCCAGCACGAAGAACTCGCTGCCGCGGGCGTCTCGCCAGTCAGAGAGCCACTCGGCATGATCTGCGTAGCCGTTGGACTTAAGGCTGTGCTGGGCGCGCCAGAGCCTCTTCGAACCAAAACATAGTCTCAGTATGTCGGCATCTATGTCGCTCTCCACCTTCTCCAGACGATACCGCAGGTTCTCAAGGCGCCTGCGCTTATGGTGGACCTGGTGCGACTTCCCCCTACGGCCGAGATTCGTGATCCGCCTGCTCGCACGGGCTATGAGTCGCTGAAGTGTTTCCCGGTGCAGCTTCTGTGACTCCCTGGCGGCAGACATTCTGCCCTCAAGTGTCACCCTCAGGGAGTTGAACATCCTCGCGGGGATGCCGTAACGACTGATGTAGTCTGACTTCAAGGAACTTGCGGGATGTCCTGCCGAGATGTCTGCGGACAGACTGCGCTGCAATGTGCCGTACAGCTCGGCGTACGCTGCCAGAGCATCTTCGTTCCCGCGGATACGTGTCTGATAGGTGGCTGTGAACTTGTCTGTCTTCCTGGCTGTCATAGAACGATTGTACCACAGCAGGCTGATTGATTTCAGAATTAGGGTTGGTGGAAGGCCGGCAGTGTCTCTTATGACGACTAGAGTCATCCATTAACATCTCCTTCTGCAACTGCTGTGAACCCTCCCTTCGCCGGTTCAACGACGATGGCCCACAACGTGAATGCTCACTAGGATTGCTGGTGTGGCCCTATGAAGTTCACTCGCGACTTTCTTGTTGGTATTTCGGAGCCACAAATGGCGAATGGCGAATGAGGTGCCAGAGGGTCTCGTAGTGGTAGGCCCTGGAGTTTAAGGCGAAGGCGTGAAGACTATTGAGTCTCGATCTACACTCCAAATTTGAGAGTAAGACCGAAGTAAAACTACAGCCAGCCGAGAGTTTCAGCTGCCGCGGCCTCACGCGTATACGAGACTACCATGGATGTGGAGCTCCAGCGCCCCTGTCTCTGGATCAGATGAGTTGGGGCACCTTTCTCACTCATTCCTCGCGCTAGCGACACTCTTGGCGTATGGCCGCTGATTCGGTCCGTGTCGATGCCGGCGGCGGCGCACATGGCCTTCAATCGTCTGGAAATCTGCGCCCCCGATAGTCGAAAGACGGTTTCATCAGGCGTGGCGTCTGGTGGTTTGATGGAGAGTAGAGCCCGGATGCAGTCGCGCTTTACTGCGACGACAGCGCCCTTGCCTGTCTGATCGGTTTTGCCGGATGCGATCAGTATTCTTCCGGTGCCGTCGCGGTATTCGCTAATGTCGCCCCATGTGAGAGCCGATGCCTCGGAGCGCCGAAGGCCGGCCTGCGTCATAGAAAGCAGCAGGGCCTCGTCCACCTTAGCCCTTGAATCCGCGTGTTCTTGAGTCTCGATGTGTCCTCCTCTACCTCTGCGCCTTCGGTAAAGGCTGACCAGCACGGCATGCCGATCGTCGTCTGACAGCGCGCTCGCTTGGCGTTGCCGGCGCGGTGCGCGCTGCCTGCGCTTACCGGCTATATACTCTCGCACGCCGTGGTTTTCGCATGGATTGTCCAGACCTCTATCCTTGTGAACAGTGGCGATTGCCGACACGTACGCCAAGATAGTTGCCAGTGACTTCCCGTCACGGTCAAGAGCCTCCGCGTAAAGAGACACGACGAATGGTTCCGCCGGAAGCGTAGAAAAGCCCCTTGGTTCGGCCCAGTTGCAGAAGGAGGCCCAGCGTGTCCGAAGGGCGCGGCTGGTATTCGCGGAGCGGCTATCTTCAATGGATCGACCAACTCCCTCTGCGAGCGGCAGAAGATCTACCGAAATGGACAGGTTCTCCTGTCTGGCTATTTCCCGCACTGCTATACCTTGCTCAGTTACTGGTTGGCCTGCGTTCATAATCTCGACGAACAGATCTCCGTGACAGGGCTCCTCTTCTCTGCACCAGCAGCAGACGTCTCGAAAGCCTGTCAGCTCATCTCGAACAACCGCTCGTCTATCGGAAGCTCGCCGGCGTAGAATGCCCTCCGAAAGTCAGATACCCTCTCCGAAGCCCTACCATCGACGAAAGGATTGCCGAGGCGGCTAGGACGCCCGACATACTTCGCGTCGGCGGGCATTCGCCAGCCCTTTGAGCATTTTCGCCGGAGCCGAATCAATTCATCCACGCCCCTGTCCCAGGGTGCCATCCTGGAAGCCGTGTTGTCCTAAGGCCTTGTATTGGCTCGGAGTGATGAAAAACATAAATGTCCGATACCCTTTAATTATCGCCCATTTAATGAAATTAGTGCAAGTCAGATTCCAGTACATAAATTTTGAATAGTTCCGGTACGTCAATTCGTTACACAAGCTTGAGTCAAAGCGAAGTCATATGGTCCTCGTTTTCAGCCCAAGTCTGAAAGTGAAAGAGATGAACTCGCAACGGGAGAGGACCATAATTCACTCGGAGTTCATCGTTGTCTTTCAAGATAATCCGTAAGGGCCGCGGTAACAATATCCACTATAGTCGTATCCGCTAGCGCCGCCGCAGTCTTGACCTGCCGGTGGAGACGTGCCGGAATCTCAACATTCAGACGCTTAGTCGGCTCAGCCGTCACCTCCGCGAGCGCAGCTTCCTTAATGTCGGAGGTTCGTCTTGTCGTCTTAGCTTGCAGTGTCATTGAGCATCGCCTCCACTTCTTCTCTTATCGCCTCAATCTCCTGGACTGCCGGACTGCCCGGCTCTGAGAAGACGGTTCCTCCGCTCGCAGCTGTCGTGGGATAAGCGACTCTCTGAGTCGTGCGTGACGAGAGCACGGGCAGACCGTAAGCTTCAAGGGCTTCGGAAACCTGATTGGACAGTTTCGTATTCGTAATTGCCCGGCTTACGACGAAGGCTGCGTGCGGCAGCCCGTCCGTAACCGTTTGACGAGCATCCAGTATGTCTACGAGGTCCGCGCATGACCATATATCATAAGGGCTGGGCTGTACCGGGATAAGCACGACATCCGCCACTTTCACTGCCGCCGCGCTTATGCCGGCTAGCTGCGGTGGCCCGTCCACCACCACCCAATCGTAGGGCTGCGCGACGTTGGGCAAATCCCTCGAGAGACTTTCCCTGTCGATCCCGATGACAGGACAAATGCCTTCTTCGCTGCTGTCACTCCAGTCACGAGCCGTACCCTGGGGATCTGCATCAACCAACAGGACCTCATTGCCCTGAAGTTGAAAGGCGTGTGCCAAATTGACTGCTATCGTGGTCTTGCCAGATCCACCCTTCTGATTGAGCACGGCCAGAACTTTCGGGTTCTTCATCCTTGTCCTACTAGTCATACATGCCGCTCCAGTCCTTGGTGCAGTTTCTACATTTCATCTTATCAATCGCTCAAATGAAAGTCTCTGCGTTTGAAGCTATGTTTTTCACTTCTTTTGATGAATTGGTCTAAACTTCATTCCTTCATAACATCAGTATATCAGATGATGTTTCCTTCAGCTCTGCCGGTGTAAGGCTGAGTTGGTTACTGTTACCCGCATAATTGCGGTTACTGCGTAGCCACACGTGTCGGACGTGGCGAAATTCTTCCTGCACGTTGCCTGGGTGGAGATCAGTTCCTTTTTTAACTTCAATTGAAGGTTACTATGTAAGAAGTTATGAAGCTATGATGCTTACTACATCTGAAGGCAGCTTCATTTGCAGCAGGCTTGAAGACTCATGCAGTAGTGTAAAGTGGGACTGCCCGCAGGGGTGTTTGACAGGGAGATTGCACTGACGTTGGCACTGTAGCAGTCGCCGCCACACATTGGAGTCGATATCACCCTTACAATCAAGAAGGTGCTGAAATGTTTGCTTGAGTCGGTTGAACTAGCGCGCCATGGACATCTGCCCAATTATTATTTCATTAATAATGCATTTAGATGGTTTACTGTA
Source organism: Chloroflexota bacterium (assembly GCA_028875495.1). Lineage (GTDB taxonomy): Bacteria > Chloroflexota > Dehalococcoidia > Lucifugimonadales > VXLM01 > VXLM01. Next base: position 26,548 of record JAPPDQ010000053.1, on the reverse strand, counting down.
AATTGCTTCAAAGTCTTGACCCACAACGTCAACAGACAACCGGCTCGCCTGTGCCTGTGTCGGAGGAGGCTAGGCGCCGCATCACCGAAGCTCTCGAAGAGTCTCTCGCTCCGACCACTCGCGTTAATTACATATCGCAGTGGAGGAAGTGGGAAACGTTCGCAGGTGACAGCGGCTATCCCGTCTTTCCCTCAGAGCCTGTGCATCTTGCCGATTGGATCACGCAGAGGGCCGCCGACGGCCAAAAGCCCGGCACTATCCGTATGGGGTTAGCTGCTGTTGGCTCCGTCCATCGCCAGGCCAATCTTCCTAACCCCACTGAGGACGAGGGCGTTCGAGCCACGATGCGTGGAATTACGAGAGCCGCCGGCAGGGCGCAGAAACAAGCTGCTGGACTGACCGCCGCGAGCCTAGCCGCAATTCGCGCGACGGCTTGTGCCCCTCGAATCGGGCGTGGCGGCTCACTCGAGACCACCGGGACCGCGCAGGCAAGGGGTCTGGTCGACATCGCGCTTATCTCGCTGATGCGGGACGGCATGCTCAGGCGCTCAGAAGCGGAGAGCCTGACCTGGGGAGAACTCGTTGAGGAAGGCGATGGGACCGGCAGGCTGACGGTCGCTCGATCAAAGACCGACCCGGAAGGGGAGGGCGCGGTACTATTCGTTTCCGCTCCAACGATGGAAGCTCTGAGGTCCATCAGACCAACCGATGCGAGCGCCAGCGATTCGCTCTTTGGACTCTCAGATGATCAGATCGCGCGCAGAGTTACTGCCGCGGCGGAAGCAGCAGGCCTGGGAGAAGGGTTTACCGGACATTCAGCCCGTGTGGGCATGGCTCAGGACCTGGCGCGCGCCGGGACCGAACTGCCGGCACTGATGACGGCGGGGAGATGGCAGTCACCGACGATGCCTGCCAGATACACCCGCGCCGAGCAGGCTGGACGAGGGGCGATTGCGCGCTTTTATGAGGCATCGTAAGCTTTCGCCTTGCGGTCGATGTCCCACATCAACCACGGCTCCTGCAGGTATCGCAGAGAAAGACCAGCGCAATCTCGTCGCCTTTGTGAATCTGGCGAATGAAGCCCTCACTGAACTGATAGTCGTCCTTCGGGATCGACTGAGAGACCTTGTGGCCCCCGTGGGGACAGATTAACTCAGCCGTCTTGGACAGTTCACTCTCCAGGAACCACACGTCGCAGTTGTTGCACGGCGCGATGTGGGCATCGGCTGGGAAAGGCAGGTTCTCAGTAGGATAGTTGGGAGCGGTGCCCGGCTTTCGCTTATAGGTGATCTTGATTTCCTCAGTCATTCCAACTCCTTCCAGGAGGGGCTTTAAGGTCCAGTCGCCTTAGTCGCAACAGAGCGACATCTTGCGCCGCATTGCTACGGGAACTATCAGGGGCTCAATGATGAAGTTCCCTGCACCATAAGGAATCTCCGGCACGGATACTCATCCCGTAAAGCCGGCCCACACCTGCGGCAGACGTTCCATAGCCTCTGCAGGAAGCGGCCCGCTTCTAGCACACTCAACTGCCTGCTCTAGGTGCCGCTGGCTCGAGTATCCCACCAGCACACTGCTTATCCCGGTATTGCTTAGAGCAAACCGTAGAGATGCTTCTACCAGGCTCCCCACGTATCCCTCCTGCTGCAACCATCGGAATTCGTCCGCCCGAGCTATGTCCTGGGCGTACTCTCTACCTGAGCTTATGGGCGCGACGTTGGGTATAGCGACGGGATGCCTCGTTGCCTCTCCGGTCAGTCTCCCGCCGCAAGCACGCGGATCACCAGCACCCCATTCCGTTGGCTGACGCCCGCCCGATCAGGTTGCCATAGTTCGGCATATCGAATTCTGTGGGCGCCTCTGCTCCGGCGCTTGGGTTGACCAGGTTGTACACCGACTGCACCGTATTCAGCTTCGCCGACTCGATAACAGGGTGCAGCGCTGCGGTCTCTCCCACAGCCGTTATGCCCCAGAACCTCACCTTGCCCTGATCCCGCAGCTCCCGCAGCGCGTCCACAACCTCGCCCAGTGTCTCTTCTGGAGTAACCGAGCCACCCTCGGCCACCGACGCGACGTGGTTGTGCATCTGGAACTCGGCGCTGCGTTCTCGGTGGCTCTGTCCTACGGCAACGTCTCCGAGGGGCGTATCATCGACGTTCATCGCTCCACAGCCTGGCGCTGGGTGCAGAAAGCGCACGCAAGAGCGGAGCAGCTCGGGGCGATACCGCCGGGCCGCGAGATCGGCAATCACACGCTGCGCCACAGCTACGCCCGTCATCTGCCGATGAACGGCATCCCGATCAACTACCTGTCACGCTGGCTGGGGCACTCGTCTATCCAGACGACGCTCATCTATCTGGAGCTCGTGCCCGATCCATCGGGAAGTCTAGCGGCAGTGCCGTAGAAGAGATTCCTGGCTCCCTCACACAGAAAGTGTGCTCTTCACTTTTGATAAAATACACTGAACCTCAACACCACAGGAGTATGGGAGGAGAGGGCATGAAATCACTGGAAAGAATTACCGTCGACCCCGCCGTGATGGGCGGTAAGGCTTGCATTCGCGGAATGCGGGTCACGGTCGGAATGGTTGTAGGTCTCTTGGCGGCTGGACGCTCTCACGCCGAGATCCTCAGTGCCTACCCTTATCTTGAGCGAGAGGACATCGACCAATCGCTGGCCTACGCTGCTTGGAGGCTCGAAGAACGCGAGCTTCCCCTCTCTGCGTCATGAGACCGGCACTCATCGTCGATATAAACCTCTCACCCGAGTGGGCGCAGACGCTACAGAGGCACGGGTGGGAGGCAACACACTGGTCCGAGGTCGGGTGACCCAAGAGCCACCGACAGGCACATCATGGATTGGGCGATAGCCCACGGGCGGATAGTGTTCACTCACGACTTGGATTTCGGCACCGAGACTCCGGATAAGAAAATCGTCCCACTTGATTGACGGCGGGAGTGGATTAGGCAGATAAGCCCGGTAGTCACCCGGACCGGTTATGAGACTTCCGTGAGATCTGCGGCCCAAACCTGATGAGAACGTCAAAGCCATCCTCGTTAGCGATTGCGAAAGTCAACGATGCTCTAATTGTCGGCTATATGAGTTAGCGTAAACAAGAGGGCGAAGTTGGCCAGAACTGGCAGAATTTGGCTCGCGATCCGCCCCGAATTGGCCTCCGGAAAGGTACAGGCGACACCAGCGCGTCTTTTCAAGCCGCGTCAGGCATCGCGACACGTCCAGGCAGAACATAGAGGCCCCACGGCGCATTGACGGCGACGGAATTTCCGAAATCGGCTTGAAATTGCCGATTTTCGCGCCGGTCCCCTCGAATTCGGCATGATCGGTTAACCCCAGCCTGCTGGTTCAATGAGATTCTGGGACGCTGTATCGCTGGCTTTCCGGCATGATGGTTCACTGGCAGTTGGCGTTGAGGCGCGGCACGCCTCGATGAACCGATTCAATAATTCAGCGATTGCCCCCGGAATGGCGAATTCTCGCCAATTTCAACCCAGGCCGATTTGTAGCATAGTCAAGCATATTTACCGCAGTCGCGTCATAATTCGTCTCTCCAGTTAGAACTTTATCTCGTCTAAGGTGAGGGCCCTCAAGGTGGTGGGCCCATAGGCGCGGTTGGTGGAACCATCTTCGAGACGCGGCTGGGATCTCTGTGATCCTTGGCACGGCGAAACCGCCGGGAAGTTCGATTCTCTCCGCGTGGACGAGAGCGTACTGGAACAAAGCGTAACGCTATACGTGAGCCCTCCATAATGGGGACCAAGGCATCTCCCATATGACCATTCATTCGTCAGAGGCAGCCGGGCTCAACCACGGCCAGGGTAGGTGTCTCGCACTAATTCGGCGGCAATATAGTCTCCTATGAGGTCCGCGTCACTCGTGCCGAAGGGAGGAAGACCAAGGAGCACTGCATGACTTGGGTCGGGGCCATGTCTATCATTGGCAGGGGAAGGATCATGTCGAAAATTCGGTCGGAGTTCCAAGTTAGACAGAGACGTCAATGTCTCCCCGACATTCAGTTCGGCAAACTTAGCCGTAGCGGACGGATCACGCTGCATGTGTTCCCGCACTTCAGACACCTGCTCGCTCTTGGAGAGACCCTGAAAATATTCGAGCCAATTGACTGACAAACCCGGCTCAGATTCTTGCATATCCGCCTCACTTAAGGAAAATGCCTCGGCGTCTATAACGGAGCCTTTTAGCAAGCGAGGTGGCACATATCGGAGTACATTATCCTGAGAATCAATCTCCCTGTTCACTGTCATCACCAAAAAGTGTCATGTTAAAAGACCTGACCTGTTGTACAACCCCTTCGAGGTTATCTTCACCAGAAACACGTGAAATGTGAAACTCTCCCGCTCGGCGTTTGAATATTACGTACCGACCCCGACCTGACCCGATAAATCGGATTCCTACATGGGCTAGGTCATCTCCCTTCCAAATCCAGCGGAGGTGTCCGTCCTGCATCAGCATTAAGTTCCCCGGCTGTTCCGATGGAAACTGAAACACGAAACGCCAGAAATCTGATTCTGAATCCCGAGAAACTGTTATATCTTCTTCCACGCCGAAGGAGCGCAGTTCCTTAATCCGAGAAACGTAGTCTACAAGGGCAGGTACGGGGAGAGACCCAGTTAGCGAGGATCCCCTCAGAGAGATGACATTTGGCACCTCATGATCGTCTTCGACACGGCCTACTCCCACTAATGCCGGCCCGGCACCTAGATTAGCGAACCGCCGCGAGGGAACCATATGAGCGCCTGAGTGACGCATACTTGCTTGGTCAGCAGAATCCGTAACAGTAGCTTCCATCATTGATGGAAACAAATTTGCACCACGCGCCAGAGGGACAATATCACCCGCTATGGACAAGGCAAACTCCGAGTGAACTGCGGACTTGCTGTCTCCTATGGGCAATGCGCTAAAACCACTCATATTTCGTAGCTGGGCATTTGGAACATTTCGCCGACCGCCATCCGGCGGCCATCTATCATGAGTCAAATTGGCGGCATCAAGAAGCGCAGAAATTCCTGAACCTGCACGACCCGGGGAGACACCGGCAACTCGAAACTCATGGGGGTTACCAAAGTGTGTTTCCTGGTGACCGACGCCAAGTATCCATTCATTCCTAATGCGGCCCCAGTTGGAAGAATGAACTACATAAGTGGGCTTCGCCCAAATGTCCCGCAAGGGCCTTTTACTATGCGAACGGAAATCATCTTCCTGGTGAAAAAGGGAGGAGTGAATTGTTCCTCTGAATTTCGTAGCAGTCATATTATTCGAAACCGACCCTCTTCAAGAAGTCAACCAAATTATCATACTCCGAATTAACTTCCGCCAGGATCAGACCGGGCTCCGGAACCGCACTCGCTGATTCTGAAGCCGTGTATCTGATTAGCAGTCTTGAAGGAGTGTCAACCTGCATCTCGATTCCTTGCGATTTGGCTCCGCGAGCGTACGAGAAGGAAACAATAGGACTGGATACCGATTCAGCCTCATCACCTTGAAGTCCAGGTCGCAAGAAACGCTGGCCCAACCACTGAGCGATGTCCTCTTGCTCACCTCCGTACACCTCTAGGACGAAGCCTATCTCGTAAGTGGACAATGCCGGCGAACCCACCATCTGCCAGAGATTATCCAAATGCGTCGATAACTTTACCGAGCCATTTTGCACGAACCCACTCAAATCGCTGATTTCCGTCTTTGGTGCCGACAGGGCGACTTCCAACTGATCCCGGGCACTTACAACCCGGATCCCATCACTATCTGGATATAGATGCAAGGGTGACCGTAGCAACGAACGGAGAGAATCGGGAGAAAAGCCCGGTGGTGCCCCAATTGCTTCATGGGTAAGGGCAATGGTACTAATCAATAAATTTGGAGGCCCCATGATCTTGAATCTGCCTCACCACCGATTGCACTGAACTAGCACTTCTGAAGGATGAAGGCATTGTTTCTGCTGAGGTAGAGTTTGTCAAGTTGTGACAACTCCCTATGTCTAGTTTACCAAACCGCCAGCCTACAGCACACAGCGGGACTATACACGATACTGGAAAACTCTACCTGTAAATCGGATCAGAGATGCTACTGTTTACTTGGCAGACTGTCCGAAGATTGCTTGACTCGCCTCGGAGGCTGGGGTTGAATAGCATAGCATTGACGGTGCCCTCAATCACTTAGCCCTCCGCCAGGGCCTGCCGCCGAAGTGTCGCAGCACACCGAATCCTATCCGCAAAGAGAAGATGTCGTTGGCATCCGGACGCTTAGTCCGCAAGCGGTCTGTGGCGTCTATCACGCTATCGCCGATGGCCCAATTCCCGCTCTCCACGTCAATGGAGATGATCTCCCCGTGGTGAGCATCTTCGACCTGCCGTCGGATGTCCCGCTCATATATCTCCTTGGCGAGGCGTGTCGTCTCTTCACCAGGACGGCGCGGGCGGCCTACGGCTCCCAACCCACGAGCGCGAGTCGGTGCCTTCACGTCACTCATTTGTCCTCCTCGTTTGGTGGCACACCTACATTTGACATTCTACCGATAAGAATTCGTTGATGGATTGATGAGAATAATGTTTCCTCTTGGTGAGCTGCACCACGTTACAATAATAGCACGTCTTGACGTACGCGGAGTACCTAGCTTGCCGCAGCGCTCGCACTCCGTTGGCACTCCATCTCCAGCCCCGATGTCTTCGGGAGCTAAGCAGGTGAACAGGAACACCTAACCTAACGGGTTGCTGTAACATCCTGTTTTGGTTGCCAAGGCTGCCACTCGCCAAAGCAATTTCGTTCTTGCCACCCAAGACCTGAGCCGCTTTGGCGCGTGGAACCCGTGAGCCACCGGAGTTGCGGCGCTCATCATCTGACCAGAATTGCCTGCTGCTCCATCCGTCGCCTTCAGTTTGCAGGCGCATGGATTCCCGAAGCTGCCTGGCTACAACATCGCTCGATAACTCTGTCGGCCTCTCGAACTCTTCCTCCGGTATTTCGTCGCACGCATCGCGACCGCAGGATGGGAAGTAGTCAGTGACCCAACGGCCCACTCGGACGGCAAGTCTAGGGAATTCGGTGAAAGCTATGGTGATAGGCGCACAGGAATCATGACGCGTAGTCAACTTGATTGTCGGCCTGGCAGGAGAGTATCGCTCCAACTCCGTGTCAATTCCCTCACCTTTTTCTAAGGTGACGTCATACTCCGTACACAGTCGCTCGACATTCTCAAGGGTCCAGTCGTGCAGTGGCCTCAACCGTTCAGGCTCGGTCACCCGTGAATAGGCTTCGTCAGGCGACCCCTCTCCAGTCCAGTCCCAATTAAATCTTCCCATCGCAGTTACTCCCGGCTAGTCACGCTTCACCCGCCCTATTCTACGGCAAATGCCCACTAACTTTGGCCGCCCAGAATCCAGAATCTCGTGTCTCCGTCCTTCCAAGAGCCGCGGACCAGCACAACTCTGAAACCAGCAGCCGCTCCGCATCGAGGAGTTTGATAGAATGTTCGTATGTGCATAGAAGCCATTTTTGAAAGAACGATGAGGAACACGATTGTATGACTCCTTTTCACGGCGAGTTCAGCGAACTCCAGGCCCTTGTGTCCGAATTAGGCTACGGGGGACAGTGGAGTGAAAGCAACGGCAAGAAGGTCTTCCGTAGCGACGACAAGGCAATCCTCAACTGGTGGCCGTCAAACGGCACATTGCAGGCTCAAGGGCCAGATGCGCCAAAGAAAAGACTTGAAGAGGCCATTACAACGGCGCTGTCTGAGGCTACCTCGACGACAACCTCAACGACGACCATCGACGACAAATCATCGCCGTCTATTGCGCCAAAAAATCACTCCGGCGAGCGGTCTGAAAAGGTCTTCGTCGTGTACGGGCACGATGAGGTCGCTCGTGAACAGCTTGAACTCGTTCTCCACCGTTTGGCATTAGACCCTTTCGTTCTTGGGAATACCACGGGCGGCGGTCTAACGATCATTGAGGCGTTAGAGAGGGAAATCCTGTCTCCACAAAAGGGTAAGCGGTTCGGAATTGTGTTATTGACGCCCGACGACATGGGATACAAGCAGAGTGATGGCCCTGAAAATGCCGAACCCAGGGCAAGGCAGAACGTAGTCATGGAGATGGGTATGTTGATTGCCGCCTTCGGAAGGGACCGCGTTGCGATCCTAAAGAAAGGGCACGTTGAAGTTCCCTCAGACGCCAGCGGGATTATCTACTTGCCGTTCAATGTTCATGTCAAGGATACCGCGGCGAAGCTCTGCCAACGGCTATCGGAAGTCGGCTTTGAACTCAGCCCTGATTCTATCGCCAGAGCGTCTGCCTGATGGAGTCGAAGAAACACGTCGTCATATACACCGACGGAGCCTGCACAGGCAACCCCGGCCTAGGTGGGTACGGAGTCGTGCTGATTTATGGCGAGCACCGTCGAGAACTGAGCGAAGGATACCGCCTGACCACCAACAATCGAATGGAACTGTTGGGACCGATCAGGGGTCTTGAAGCACTGAATCAGAGCTGCAAAGTAACGCTGTACAGTGATTCACAGTATGTGGTGGAAGGCATCGAAAAGGGATGGGCGAAGCGCTGGCGAAAAAATGGCTGGATGCGAAACAAGCGGGAGCGGGCTGTCAATCCGGACTTATGGGGCTGGCTGCTCCAACTGTGCGACATTCACGAGATAGAGTTTCGATGGGTGCGCGGACACGCCGGCGATCCGGAAAATGAACGGTGCGATCACCTGGCAGTGCAAGCCTCCCGTGAGAAGTTCCTTCTCACGGATGAAGGGTATGAATCGCTCTCTGTCTCAGGTTGATAGCGTCGCCTTCTGCACAGAATGTGGATAGTTCTCAAAGCCCAATGGCAGACTGGGAGTAACGTCGATGACTGTGACAAGATACACACAGACCTCCGCAGAAGAGCGGCCATTCGCCAGCACTGCCGAGAAATACAATTCGGAACATGCCAGTAGCAAGGTGACCGTTTCCAATTTCCCTTACGATGAAATTCAAGGCCTGCCCGGATACTCTGAGCGTGGTACACCGGGACTCACTGGGAGCGATGTAGCCAAAGAACTCGCCAAACACCTCACAGATTATGCGGCGGAAAAGGGCTGCCCTTTACTATACCGGCAACGCGACATCGCGCACTATCTCTGGATGCAGGCCAGTCGAGGCATGCTGGAATGGAAAGAAATCCTCAGCGTAGTACGTGCGAATAGGAAGAGGGATCATCACCAGCGAATCGCCCACTACTTCGGTTACTGCGAAGTAATGGATCAGAAGGGTAGCGCGAGGGACAAGAGACTCATCAAGCTAACCCGGTACATCACGCAGGAGGGGGTGTGCGCCGGGTGCCAGACGGAATTCCAGTTCAGTGATCTGACGCTGGATCGAATCATACCGGGCAAACGGGATGGGAAGTACGAGTTACGCAACGTGCAATTGATGTGCGGATTCTGCAATAACGCTAAGGACGCTGACTTCAGAAGACAGACGGCGCGTCCCTGAGTAGCGTCCCGTCAATTGACGTGGATCATAAGCTGTGCGATCCGCTGTTCGGTTGGCAAAACCTTGAAGGTGCTTGCTGTCCTCGGGATTCAGCTCAGAATCGTACCGATCCACGTGAAGTCGGCGTAATCGCCAGGTCCAGCGCACTGGATTACTGAAAAGCAGGGATACTGGTTTGCTGTAACGCCGTTTTGCTGGAGCATTCTGATGTCGGCTCAACCGCCTAGGCCCAAGCTCCCTCCGACCGTAGTTCGTCAACGCGTTCATCCGCGCAGATGTAGCAGATGGTCACTCCCATGTGCGTAAACTGTTGCAGCGAAGTGCCGGGCTTGCCGCAGCGCTCGCACTCTGTCGGCACTCCGTCGCCGGCACCGACCTCTTCAAGTTCCTGCCAGCTCGGAATTGGTTCTCGCGGCATCGAGCCAGTGCCCATAGAATCAACCTCTTTTCGGAATCGCCCAAAACCACCAATCGGACTGATCGACAGTGCTAGGTTATCGTATAGCGCGGGTAAATCAAGGGCGCTTTCGAGCAATTTGAGATTCGGTGATGAAGTCGTATATGTCCCTCTGTGCAGGCAGGAAATTATAGGCAATTAGCCCTATCGTTAGGGAGATACCCCAGGCAATTGACACTAACGCTACGTCAGACAATGAACTGGTCGATGTCCATTCAAAGAGGACTGTCGTTAAGGCTAGGGAAGGACCTCCCGTACAAAACACTGCGGCATGAGGCAGTGTGTCATTCTTCGCAAGTCTCTGTACTTCAGGGTCGTCTAGGTCGTCTATTCCAGCGGATAGGGCTATGTTTCTGGCTAACTTGGCGTGAAACAGGCGCCTGTGCATGTTTGCGAGCAACAGATAAACAAGAACACCCGCGATTCCGCCAAGTGAGAGCACTATTGGCCAATCCGCCTCGGGAACGTTAGTCAAGATTAAGGGCGGTATCCAGGCGGCGATAGCCAGAATCGAACCTGCCACGCCATTCTGTATCCTAGTCAACGGCGACCGTCGGATGGACTTGAGCCACAGAAAGAACGCAATACCTGGCAATATCAATGAAATAAGTGTGATTGTATTGAAGAATAAAGGTCTGTATCCTTGCACGATCGACATGACTAGGCCCACGAGAGCGAATAGCAGACAGGCAACCAATATCCCAATTGTTACATCTGGGAGGTACTTCATGATTCTCGTTATGATAGACGCACCTTTAGCCATTCGCACCCGCTAATTCGATCAGGACAACATTACACCAACGCCAATGTCTTCGGGGATCCGCCTAGAATTTCCATCTTTTCCATTGGCTCGCAAGTGTCGGCGGTCATGGGTCAGTTCCTCTTACTGAGGCCCAGTTGCCATCACAAGATCCCATAGCCTGCGACCACGCCTTGCCTGATAGGTGGCTGTTACGAAGTCAGGCAACTTCTGGCCTCCTTGGAGAGCAGGATTCGCAATTGATTCTAGCAGCATCCGACAGATTTCGTGGGAGGTAGAGTCAGCGACGGTCAATGGCGCACATCGTATAGATTCTGACCGGTTCAGGAAAGGGAAATGGTGAGGAATGAAGGAGTTAGGCTAGGGTGTGTCGTCAAATCACTTTAGCCCAGATGATAATTGCCCTAATCTGGCAGTTTGCCAAGTATGAACTCGCTTTCTTACAGTATCGGGTCGCAATCCCGCGCCATTCCTTGAATTTGCAGAATCCGTTCTCAACCAAGTGCCGCAGCCCATACAGATAAGTGTCATATTCCCTTTGCTTTCTGCGGTTCCTACGGGGCGGTATCACAGGGTTCATTCCTCGTTCCAACACTCCCAGCACCACAGCATCACTATCATATCCTTTGTCCGCCAGCAGATGCTCTGCATCTATTCCATCAATCAGTTCCAATGCCTGACTGCTGTCCGGTACCGTGCCTTCTGTAACCTTCATCCTAATGGGCATTCCGTGAGCATCCACCGCCAAGTGTATCTTGCTGTTCAGCCCCCTTTTGTGCGCCCCACAGCCTCGCTGCCGCTCACCGCTCCCGTGCCGTGAGCATGCACCTTTACATAGCTGGCGTCTATCATCAGCCACTCGAAGTCCGGCTCGTCTATCAGCGCTTCCAGCAAGCGTTCCCACACGCCATTGTCTCGCCAGCGAGAGTAGCGCCGATGAGCGTTCTTCCAGTCGCCGTAGTCCGGTGGCAGGTCTCTCCAAGGCGCACCCGTGCGGATTATCCAGAACACTGCATTGATGAAGCGTCGGTTGTCTTGGGCTGGACGCCCCACACTTCCTCTGCGTCCGGGCAGCAGTGGCGCGAGGATGTCCCAGACTCCATCGGATATGTCATGGCGGCGGTGGGCGGGCAATTCCATCACTGTCGTGCTCATACTTCTCTATTCTTGGCCACTCTTTCAATGCGACTCTATCACCTTCTACTCAATTTGACGACACACCCTAGTGATAGCCATGCGAAGCTCAAAGGATACGGACACAGGGAAATTTCTGCGTAACGGACAGCACATTGCCGGCGAGGTCATGGAGAAGGTCGCAGCGTCCGTTCCAAAGATGTATGTAAATTCACTGTTGCCTTTCCTTAATGACGTCTTAGCGATTGTTGCATACAGGAGCATGGACTCGCCTTTGCAGGATCCCATTTGGGCGTCCGGTTTCAGGGTTCGTGGGAAGTTCGCAGTGAGGCGAGGACTGGACGACGGCTTTATGCTGGCGATGAAGGCGTCGCTGCGCTGGCTTGCCGTAAACGAGCCAGAGGAGTTCCGTGCATACGCGAAAGGGTTTGAAATCTCGAAGTATGCAGCAGTTCAAAATCTGCTAATGTGCGCTTATGAAGCAGACGGCAGGCTCTATGCGGATGAAGCGGTTCAGTATTTGCTGGCAGACCTGCGCACCAGAGACTCGGCATCCTGTGTATCGGCAACCTCGGAAGGCGTTGTTGAGTCGCTCATCAAGTCCGTCACGCCCCATTGTTCACATGAAAGTCTGACAGAACTGGAGAAAGCTATTCTCGAACACTATCCCGATAATGAGCGTGGATTTGAGAACCGTTGTTGGTGGGGCAATAGGCAGTTCAGATTGCTGAAATACGTAGATGGCTCCCGTATCTCTGAAAAAGCGCGGCGCAGATTGCAGGAACTTCGTCGTAAGTTCGGAGAAGTGGCGCTGTCAACGCCCAGTAGCGTCACAAGTGGCACCGTGCGTTCGCCGATTCCGAGAGTTGCCATTCAGCAGATGACCGATGACAATTGGTTGAGCGCAATGAAGAGTTATTCTTCGGACAGGCGCTCCTATACACATGACGATTGGCTCAAAGGCGGCGCATCGCAGCTGTCTACGGAACTTGAGACACAGGTGAAAGAAGACCCTGCTAGGTTCGCACGCCTCATCCAGAAGATGCCGGATGACGCTAATTCCCGTTACTTTGAAGCGATACTTCGCGGGATAGTGGACTCAGGCCTGGATATGGACGCTACCGTGGCTGCGTGCCTCCGATGCCATAATGTGCCCGGTTATCCCTTCGGGCGGGACATAACGCAACCCCTTACGCAGTTTCAAGAAGAGATGCTGCCTGACGAGGCGCTGCGAATGATTAGATGGTATGCGGCGGAAGATGCGGACCCTGAACCTACCGACGCTTCATCAACTAGAACATATCAGATCAATGGGCAGAAACAAAATCGATATGAGCCATTAACCGCAGGCATAAACTCGGTGAGAGGTATAGCGGTTCTCACGGTGGCGAAGCTAGTATTTCAAAGCGAGCGTAATCTGTCGTACTTCAAGCCGCACTTGAAGCGTATGGTGAACGACCCGTCGGACGCAGTAAGGGCTTGCGTAGCAGAAGTACTGGTAGCCTCATTGCAGTACGACTGCGATTTAGCCGTGGACTTGTTCCTTGAGCTTAGCGATTCAGATGAGCGGTTGCTGGCGACACACTACTTCGACAGGTTTTTGCATTACGCAATCCATACGCATTTCAAAGAACTTCAGCCGACCCTCTCGCGGATGGTCGAATCCAAATTTGAAGATGTAGCAACAGCTGGGTCCCGACGCGCCTGTGTGGCGTCACTATCTGTTGACGAGGCAATTCCCCTTGCTCGCCGTTGTATTTCAGGCCCTGAGTCGATGCGGAAGGCCGCAGCGGAGGTTTACGCTAGGAATATCAGATATAGCGCGTGCAGAGCGGAATGTGAAAAGATGCTTGGCATACTCTTTTCAGACGACGACAAAGATGTTCGGGAAACAGCTTCCCGTTGCTTCATAGGGTTTGAGGGCAGCGAACTACGAGACTACTCAGACTTGGTCAAGTCGTACATAGAAAGCCCTGCGTTTGAGCCAGATAGTCCGCTAATCAGAGCCTTGAGAGACACCACTGCAAACATGCCCAGTGAAATCCTATTGGCGTGCGAGCGATATTTTGACTTGGTGGGAGGGAACGCAGGCGATGTGAGCGCTCGCGCGTCAGCGAATTCAGAAGCCGTGATAACCCTTGTCATTCGCGTGTACGGCAAGGCGACGACCGATGAAGTAAAGTCCAAATGCCTGGACCTGATAGACAAAGCTATACTACTTGGCGCGTATGGAGTGGACAGCGTCGAAGACACATTTGACCGCTAACATAAAGATTTCTCTGTTTGAATTGCGCGGCGCTATCCATGACTCACGCGCAGCGAGTACCGAAAGAATAGATGACCGGTAAATTTGGACATTCTATGGTAGATGCTGAGTTGCTGGGCCTAGTTAGAACCGCCCGACGTCTTTACCAAGCGAACCGTGAACAGAAGTGGGCGGTAGAACCCGCTGCGCCTGTGCTCTTTTTCGGAGACCTTCCGGCATTTGAGACATCGAAATTCCGAGTGACGACTGTGGGCTTGAATCCGTCACGTCACGAGTTTCCAATAGAAAATCCGTTCAGCCGATTCCCCGGAGCAGATTCGGATAATGAACGCTCGTATCTATCAACCCTGCGCACATACTTTCAATGTTCGCCATACAGATCGTGGTTCGAATTCTACGAACGGGCATTGCTGGGAATGGGAGCATCCTATTACGGCGGAACGGAGTGCGTAGCTCTGCATACGGATATTTGCTCGGTGATCTCTACTGACCCGACGTGGAAGGATCTTGATCCTTCGGTCCATCGTCATCTGATCCAAGAAGGCGTGCCACTTTGGCACAGTCTAATTGAGCGCCTTCAGCCGGATATTCTGCTCCAATCAACGGCGCGCCATTGGCTAGACTTGGTCGAATTCACACCGCTTACCCCTTGGGAGCGAATCCATACCTTTCGTTTGACCAAGCTTTGCAGGCAGCGCAAGCGACCAATAGGACTTGATGTACGCTGGCACCTGCTCTCTACCGAAAAACCCGTACTCATTGCCTACGTCCCAGCAGCTCAGAAACCCTTAGCTGCATTGAGCCATGAACTAAAGCGGCAAACGGGAGAAATGCTGAAGGAGCACTGGCAGCATGGCATTTGACAATTGACGCTTCGTGCAGTTCCCGCTTCCAGAACGTCCGCTTGTGTTGGGTGCCCGTGCGTGACGGGGCTTGGGAGCGGAGAGAGAATAGTGTCTGAATTCGCTTACAACTAGGCTAGAGATGAAATCGGCGGAAAATCGCCGTTTTGAGTTCAATCGCTGAATTATTGAAGCTACTCACCTTTTATGAAAGCTGGCGTAGTCTCAATAAGGACTGCCGCCGGATTTGGACGGAAACCCTAATTTTGGCCAGCCCTACTGGCTGAGCTTCCTGTGCTCGCTGGTGGCGCGGGGACTGGCCGGTGTGGAATTGGTCATCTCTGACGCTCACCAGGGGCTGAGGGATGCCATAGCCACAGTGTTCGCCGAAGCGAGCTGGCAGCGCTGTCGCACGCACTTTATGACCAACTTGCTGACGCGGGTGCCCAAGAGGACACAGCCGTGGGTGACGACGATGGTGCGCAGTATCTACCAGCAGCCGTCTGCCCAGGAGGTACACATCCAGCATGAGAAGGTAGTCGAGCAGCTTGCCGAGCGCTTCCCTGAGGCGGCGGCGATGCTGGACGAAGCCGGAACGGACATACTTGCGTTCACGCACTTCCCGATGGAGCACTGGAAGAAGATCTGGTCGAACAATCCGCAGGAGAGGCTGAACAAAGAGATAAGAAGGCGGACTGACGTTGTTGGCATCTTCCCGAACCGACCGGCGGCGATGCGGTTAGTTGGCGCTGTACTCGCCGAGCAGAACGATGAGTGGATAGTCGGCAGACGATACTTGACGCCTGCTCCACCGGTATACAGCGAAGCGCTGCCGGAGGTGCAGCTCACACAACCGACCGCGGCTTAGTAGAACAAAAAGGTTGGCGAACTCTCACACCACATGCGGGGACTTGTATCTTGACATGTAGGAGATAATCCCGTGAACGAGAAGGTTTCGAGTGCGGCAGAACCGTCTCCTCGACATTCACATGCGCTTTCCTGCCATCACCGCCTTCCCGTCGGGACAGCAACTCAGCCAGTCCTTTTCGCCATTCCCGCTGTTGCCCAGACGCCGACTGCCATCCAACTTCGCGTCGGTAGCCCGAGACATGTCCAACATTCGTATCAGTGGCACCCTGAGTTCCGACGTCGGGTTCACCGTGCAACTGAGTACGGCGGATTTCGAGTTCGTCGGCGGTAGCAATCAGTTCACAATTCACGCGGGACAGTCGAGCCTGGCTGTAAACGGCGGAGAGACCGGACTGTAGAAGAAGCCCGGGTTGAAGGGGGACATGTGGGCGGCGTACAATGGCACGAACATCCGGTATCTGCAAGTGGCAAGCATCGGGCGGAACGGTTGATGATGAGTTCCCCTTCGGAGTCTTGTCAAACAATGCGGACGGTTACCCAGCCATTGTGGTCTCGGACGGCGGTGGCTAGCTACAGGGAGCGGAACAGTGGCGACGCGGGCAAGAACCGGTCGCGCCATGTGTTCAATCTAGGCGATTCTCAGAGGTTTGCATCGCTTGGGGAGTTATAACAATGATGACATTTGACGAACTGGTCGCTGAACTGGTGAGAGCATACAGAGAAGCACCCCATAATGAGATAAACGCGAGAATCATACTGTTTGGCATAAAGTACGCCGATGACCTGCGTCATGTAAATGTATCCGACATTGAAGAAGCGGTGTCAGAGCTTACTGAGAGAAATAGTTATGCACCAGAGATAAGCAACGGCGTCAAATTGGCAAAGTATGTCGAATTGAAGTAATAGTGCAAGGCTGCATCCGTGGGAAGTTATAGCTAGCAGGAGATTTAGCATGACCGAAAGTAGCAGAATTCGTTTCAGATGCTTTTGGCGAGATAGCGTCCTTGCAATGCTATTGATGGTATTCACGGTTCTCCTGGGTTGTTCAGGCTGTCCCTCCTCCCAAGAGGAAGCCTACAGAAACCGGATATTTCGCCTCAATGACGATATGAGGTCGGCATTGATTAGGTTTGAGGACATTGAAATGAGGGTCATCGATGGTGAGATCCGGCCCGGCAGCGTGATGTGGTCCCAGCAGTTCAGCCCGATATTTTCGGCTTTGCTCTCGTATGTGAGTGGCGTTCGAGCTAGTTCGCCCCCGGAGTCTATGGAAGATATTCACTACGCCATGCTCAATTCAACACTCACTCTCGAAAGATTACTGTATGCAGGACACCAAGCAGGGTCTGAATATGAGATGATAAAGTCGGCGGTCGCGCTTAACAGCTTTCTATATGCGGTTGAAGTGTCGGAGACGCGGCTAGTCAACTTCTGTGAATGGGACTAATAGCTAGGGTTGAGATCGTGAAGTATATGATTCTCTTTGCTTTTGCAGTGCTGGGTGCTGCCGCAGTTTACGTCTATGGGTTGCGGCTTGAGTCGTCAGATGAGCCGCACGCCAGGCGCGGTACGGCAACAGCTTCGCCGCAGGTGTATCGCGGAAGCCCACCAACCCCTTGGGCGTGGCCGGAGAATGCCGACCGTGGGATAGATCTCAGCCATCTGCAGCTGTCGTCTGGCACGGATCCAACAGCAACGGCAACCAGGACGCCGGTGCCGACGCCCGAGCCTTGCGAGCCTGTCCAGTTGGTGACGAAGCGTAATGAGCGCGGAGTCCTACAGATGTGGTACTACGAGCCGCCGAATCCTTGTGGCCGATACTCGAGCACAGGAGGCAAAGATAGACCCCAGACCAAGACGCCGACACCAGTGCTTCCAACGAGAACACCAATGCCGATATGGACAACACCCGGAGGGCAGTGATGGCATTTGACGAACTGGTCGCTCAACTGCTGAGAGCATACAAAGAAGCGCCCCATATAGACATTTACGCACTATATCGGCGAGATAGTGGGTTAGCGGACTGGTACTGACGGGGCTGGTGATGCTCTGGGTGGCTTTTGCAGTAGGAGCTGCCGAATTGTGGCGTGAGACCTACCTTGGCGACAAGTATGTTCCCCCAGAAGCATACGGGGCACTTGGAGTGGCAATGAGTCATCATCCTGTCTTCAAGTGGATGCCCGCAACGACCATTGCGGTCGCAGTAATCACATTCGTGCTGTTGAGCATGCATCTCGCCGACTGGTGCATGCCTCGCGCCGGTAGGTGGGCAAAAGATTAGCTACCCAGGAAATGCGACAGAACCGTGGAGTCCTTGCTGGTGCAGCTGCGTGAAATAACTTCTGCCCTGAAGGTGGACGATCTAGACGAGTAATACGGACGTGTATGTAGGACAGTATACGGACCTGTAACTCTATGATGACGCTCCGAAGGAAGTGTCCACTCCCACGCCCCAGTCTCCATGATCGCAGGACAGTGGCACTTCGATCCTGGAGGCGTACGCCGAACTCATTGAGAAGGTAAAGGAATGGTGCACCGATCCGAATGGGGTGAGTCACAAGACCCACCCGGACCGATGTGACCGGGTGCCGCTTGCCTTTGGCGAGACTGGGCGGACAGTTCACTCACGCCGATTATGGCGTAACCATGTCCATCCTCTCCACGTCGCCGCCATACCGCACAGCAGCACCGCTATGTGGAGCAAGCCAGACCACCACACGCCTACCTCACCCTCCTGCATCAGTCCGTTGACACAGGCCACGATGATGATCGCAGCATACAGAGCGGCAAACGCCATCGACACGACGCACCCGCACCGGACCGTCGTGCCTGCCAGACCGCCGGGTGGGTGACGGAAGGCCGCGAATACCAGGCCGATCGGAGTCGCCAGCAGCAGAAACAGCGCAAGCGGCAAGGCGGCGATCAGCACAGCGAAGAACAGGGCATCATTCACGGCATTTCCGGCTGTTCCGTCCAGCAATCGTCCGACCTGCGGAACCAGCAGAAGAACGTAGAAGTACAGGCCGAAGATGCCAGACGCCACCGCGTACCAGGGCAGTGCCGCAGCCCCCAGCAGGCTTACACGGGTGAGCGCGTCAAGTCGTGTATCACGGGACACAGCTGGTTGTCCTCTATCAAGGCGAGATAGGAGTGTGGCTGGCACAATGAAATCTCCAACCCTCACCAGGTAGTAGATACGAAACTCAGATTTCTGAGTAGTGGAATCAGCACGAAAAGCACGAAGGCACCGATGGCCCCCCATATCAGACAGCCACGGAGACGTCGTTTCGATCGAGCATTCGGGTCGCGGCAAACGATGCTAGACCATTCTCCTGGTCCGGCTGATGTGAGTGCCCTGACACGATAGTAGTAGGGTTGACCGGGGCTCAGGTCCTCGTCGGTCCAGAGCGTTTCCAGTCCTTGGTGAGGAAGTTGGACTGGCGCCCAGGGCTTACCTGCGGTACTGACCTGCACCTTGTAGCCTACCACGCCCTCGCCAAGACTCTGCCACTCTATGTCGATGCGGGTGAGGTCAACCTCGTATAACTTCAGTTTCCTGATTTTGGGTAGGAGCTGGGTGTTACTCAATATGAAATCCTCTTGCTTCTATGAAGGACTGTTGAGTCTCAATAAGAACATTGAGGCGAAATAAGTCTCAATAAGTGTTAGTCACGGATCGGGGGGGATTCCTAATTTTGCCCAGCCCTAAAGGGACACTACTAGGGTTGACGTGCTGCGAAACTGTGCTATAATGGAGGATTGCCCAAGTACGCAATAGCAAAGATAATTATTTGCATAAAAATGTATATGCAATGGCTCGCAGGAGTTGGGCGATGTACTTTGATTGGCGATTGTTCGAACTGACTCGCGGCGTGCGGCTTCGGATCCTTTTCGCTGCCGCCTTGGGCCTGATCGCCGTGGGCGCCGGCGTTGCTCGACTGGCCGTATCCGGCGTAGTTATCTACCGGGTCATCACTGGGCAGGCGGGCTTCACCGCGCTCACGCTGTCCCTGTTGGTCATCGCGGCCCTCATCGTCGCTCGCAGCGTCTTCCAGTACTGGCAGAACGCGGTGAGCCATCACACCGCCAACCTCGTCAAGATCAGGCTGCGCGAGCAAGTTTACGAGCACACACTGCAACTCGGTCCGGGGTACGCCGACCGTAACCGGACAGGCGACGTCGTCCTCACGATAGTGGAAGGCATTGAGCGGCTGGAGACCTTCTTCGGGCAATACCTGTCCCAGATCATCGTCTCCGCTATCGCTCCCGTTGCCATCTTCATCTACATGGTGACGCTGGACCTGTACATTGCGCTCATCTTCCTGCTGTTCGCCTTCCTTGCGCTAGTTGTTCCCGCCATGTTCTATCGGTGGAATCGGGACAGCAGCTACAGGCGCCGTCAGTCCTACGGCGCTCTGGGTTCGGACTTTTTGGACAGCGTACAGGGGCTGGCGACGCTCAAAGCATTTGGACAGAGCAAGAGCCGCGGCAGCGCCTTGGCGCAGCGGGCCCACCACCTCTACAAGAGCACCATGGGCGTAGTCGCCGCCAATGGCGCCACGAGCGGCGCGTCGATCCTCTTCATGGCCGCCGGCGCCGCGATAGCCCTTGCCGTGGGCGCTGTTCGCGTCAGCAACGGCGACATGGAGTTGCGCCCTCTTCTCATTGTGCTGATGCTTGGGGTTGAAGTGTTCCGTCCCATGCGGGAGCTGACCAACCTATACCACCAGGGCATGACTGTGCTCTCATCGGCGCAAAGCGTCTTTGGCATTATGGACGAGCCGGTGACAATCATCGAATCAGAGAATACCCTCAGACAGCCTGCTCCCGACATCAGCCCCGAAGTCTCCTTCGAGGGCGTGACATTCGGGTACGACAGCGGCCACCGACCCGCGCTCGAGAATGTATCGTTCGACCTGCGTAATGGCGAGACGCTTGGCGTCGTAGGCGCCAGCGGTGCGGGGAAGTCAACGTTGATCTGGCTGATGTACAGGTTCTACGATCCCCAGGCCGGCTCAATCAAGCTCGGCGGCCATGATCTCCGCGATCTTCCGCTGGACGTGCTCAGGGACAACATATCGGTCGTCACCCAGGATACTTACTTGTTCCACGGTACCGTCGCCGACAACCTGCGCTTCGGGAAGCCGGGCGCCACGCAGCAAGAGATGGAGGAGGCCGCCCGCGCCGCGAATGCGCACGAGTTCATTGCCGACCTGCCCCAGGGCTACGACACCGTCGTGGGCGAACGGGCGGTTCGGCTGTCGGGCGGACAGCGCCAGCGGCTGGCGATTGCGCGGGCGCTGCTGAAAGATACGCCGATTCTGCTGCTGGACGAAGCGCTCTCAAGCGTTGACGCCGAGAACGAGTCCGTCATACAGGCTGCGCTCGACCGCCTGATGGAAGACAGGACGACGCTCATCATCGCTCACCGTCTCTCCAGCGTCATCAAGGCAGACCGTATCCTGGTCCTCGACGAAGGTCAGGCTGTGGAGATAGGGTCGCATGCGGAGCTAATGGCCGCCGACGGAACCTACGCCGGTCTCATGCGCCAGCAGGCTCAGATGGGCCTGATCGACATCGCGGCGGTTTCCGATCCCGACCGGGTGAGTTCGCGCGTCTCCGTTAACCACGTCTCTGATCTGCGCCCGACCGGAGACCAAAATCATCGTGCCCCGTCCCGTTCCCACCACAGCGACGAGGCGGTCAACATTCGCTCCTTGAATGTCTGGGTCAGGCTTTTCGGGTTGGTCGGGCCGGTCAAGTTCCAGTTCCTCGGAACGTTAGCCCTGGGGCTGCTTCATCACGGCTCCGTTATTCTCTTGGGGGCATTCAGTGCGCTTCTGGTGGGGGCGGTGTTCCGCGACGAACCTTTGACGACCTACCTCGTTCTCGTGTGCATTTTTGCCCCGCTTTCGGCGCTGTTGTTTTACCTGGAGTCGTGGCAGGCGCACGACATGGCATTCAGGCTGCTGGCGAAAATGCGGATCGACCTCTATGAGAAGCTGGAGCCGCTAGCGCCGGCCTACATGGTCCGGCGTCGCTCCGGCGATTTCGTCAGCGTTGTGGGCGGCGATGTGGAGACGGTCGAGTTCTTCTTCGCTCACGCCGTGTCGCCAATGATCGTCGCGGTCCTGATACCGGGCGGGCTGCTGACGGCGCTGGCCATCATATCCTGGCCCATCGCCGTGGTGCTAGCCCCGTTCCTCGTGGCAGTGGCCGTCAGCCCGTTCTTCGCCAACGCTCGTATCGAGCGGGTCGGAGCCGAAATCCGCGGTCGCATAGGTGAGATTCACGCTTACATGGTGGACAGCATCCAGGGCATGCGGGAGATTGTCGCATTCGGCCGCGGACCCGATCGAAACCGGGAACTGACGGATAGGAGCTGGAACTATGCCGGCCACCTGGTCAGGTTCCAGAAGTCGCAGGCCTTCCAGATAGGCTTCATTGAGGCAATGATGGGACTCGGTGGCCTGGCCGTGCTGGCAATGGGCATCTGGCTGGTTCTCGAGGGACAGATAGCAAGGGCGGAGCTGCCGCTCGTCAGCGTTCTGGCGTTGGCGGCCTTCAGCCCGGTAACCGAGTTGGCTCGCACGATGAAGCAGATGATGGAGACGCTGGCCGCGTCCCGTCGCATTCTCGCCGTCCACGACGAAGCAGTGCAGGTGCAGGACGGGCCCGGCGTGGCGCACCTCGCCGGCGAGGCAGAGTCGGGCACACCGTCCATCGACTTTGACGACGTGGCATTTGCCTACTCGGACGGCGACCCGCAGGCGCTGGTCGACGTGTCCTTTAGCATCGGGTCTGGGCAGACCGTGGCCGTCGTGGGGCGTTCAGGGGCAGGCAAGACCACGGTCGCCTATCTTATGATGCGCTTCTGGGACCCGGACCGGGGCGATATTGCCCTGCAGGGCCACAGACTGGGTGAGCTCCTGCTCGATGACCTGCGCGGCCGCATGGCGCTCGTCGCACAGGACACCTACCTGTTCAATGACACTATCCGCGAGAACATCCGACTCGGACGGTACGACGCGACTGACTCGGAGGTGGAGGATGCCGCGATGCAGGCCAACGCCGATGAGTTCATCGAGTCGTTCCCTGACGGCTACTACACCCGCGTCGGCGAGCGGGGAATGCAGCTTTCGGGCGGTCAGCGGCAGCGAATCGCGATTGCCCGCGCCATCCTCAAAAACGCTCCGGTGCTGATATTGGACGAGGCTACGTCGCATCTGGACGCCATCAGCGAGGCGACTGTGCGGGAGGCGCTCAACCGGCTCATGTCCGGCAGGACGACCATCGTGATGGCACACAGGCTGTCCACAATTCGCGACGCCGACAACATCCTGGTGCTCGACGAGGGACTGGTCGTGGAGCAGGGGAAGCACGAGGAACTCCTCGCAAGCGGAGGGTTGTACGCGCAGCTTGTTGCAACGCAGATGCAGGGACAGAGGGCGACCGAGGCCTAGCCCAGCAGCCCGTTCCAGCTGATCGCTCCACTCACTATTTGTGAAGGGCTGTTTCCTGACCAGTGCTCCATCCTCCGAAAATGAGATGCAAGAAAACACCCGCTGTTCTTGTAGCAGGGCAACCTGTCCCCATTTGAGTGCTGCCCTTATCTCTGACAATCTACACTGCCGACTTGACCACTAGAACCCCTATCTGGTTAAGATAGCCTTATCACATTGAGAAAGGACTATTCGCCATGCACTCCGCCATCACTCCCGAACTCGTGTATGAACTTGTGAGCGTTATCTCTCCGTCGGTGTCTCCGGACGGTAAGAGACTGGCTTTCGTTCGGTCCCATGTTGATAGGGACAGCGCCGAGACCAGATCGCAGATCATGCTGATGAACATTTCATCGAATGAAGTCGCGACCTTTACCGGCGGCAAGAGCGACTCCAGTCCGCGATTTTCGCCCGATGGATGCTATCTCGCGTTCGTCCGACCTGACGACGCCGGCAAGCCCCAGATCTGGACCATGCCCACGAACGGCGGCGAGGCATACCAGTTGACAGGGATTGATGGAGGCGTCACGGACATCGCTTGGTCTCCGGACTCCGGCGCACTCGCATTCGTATCGGACGTCGACCCAGATCCCGCCCCGGACAACCACGATCCAAAAAGAGAACCTCGTGTTAGTATCGCCAGGCGGATCAGGTACAGGGCGGACGGCCTAGGATGGAGGGGCGATGCGTTCAGGCATATTTTCGTGGTGAACCTGGATTCAGGGGAGACGCGGCAGCTCACCGATGGTGAAGGCGATGACAGCGCTCCCATCTGGTCACCCGACGGCTCGTCAATCGCATTCATTGCGGATAGGAGGCCTGATCGTGAAACGGCAAGCCACTCCGACGTTTATGTGGTGCCGGCATCCGGCGGCCGCATAGAGTCGATGTCTCAGGGTCTCTCCAGCGTTGCCTCGCTTTGCTGGTCGCCGTCCGGTGACGCGATGGCGGTCGGAGGCTCAGACGACGACACAGCAGGCGCAGGCTGGCAGTCCTGGCTATTCATAATCGAACGCGAACGCGCTCCACGCAAGCTAACCGATGATTCGATCACCGTGGCGGGAGGATACGCACCACTGGTGCCTGCCCCGGAGATGCACTGGGGAGATGACGGTCAGATATCGTTCATCGCCGACGCAAAGGGTGAGTCGGGCATATACCAGGCCGACGCCGATACGGGCGATGTGCGAAAGGTCACGGGCGGTGGCTTGATGTCACAGGTCTCATTCGATGGAGACGCGAAGACTGCGGTTGTGCTGACGACATCTCCAGATTCCGCGGGCGATCTGCACTATGTGGACATCACTTCCGGCGCTGTCAAGCAACTGACGGACTTCAACAGCGCGTACTTCGAGGAACGCCCGCCAGCGAAATTGGAGAAATTCACGCACAGCAGGGCTGGATTCGAGATACAATCCCGGATGCTGTTCCCGCCCAATTTCGACCCAGCTTCGAGTTACCCTCTTGTCCTGGACATTCACGGCGGGCCGCATGGGGTCTTTTCCGACAGCTTCAGCGCGCAGCAGCAGGTGTTGGCAACAGCCGGGTATATTGTGCTGGCGGTCAATCCGCGTGGCTCCTCCACATACGGGACGGACTTCATGAAGGCTGTGCTGTGCGACTGGGGAGGGGAAGACTACCTGGACATTATGTCAGCAGTTGACATTGTCTGTGAGCGCGGCTACGTGGATGAGTCCAGACTGGGTATCACCGGATACAGTTACGGCGGCTTTATGAGTTCTTGGATTATAGGACAGGATACTCGATTCAAGGCTGCCGTTGTCGGCGCACCTTGCATCAACCTATCCAGCATGTATGGGACGTCAGACATAGGCGTCAGGTTCGGAGAGGTACAGTGGGGTGGCAATCGCTGGGACGCGCTGGACGCATTCCTCGAACATTCTCCCCTTACATACGCGCCCAATGTCGAAACTCCAGTGCTTCTCATGCACGGCGAAGCCGACCATCGCTGTCCTATAGAGCAGTCTGAGCAGTATTTCGTGACGCTCAAACGGCTGGGTAAGGAGATCGAGTTCGTCCGGTTCCCGGACAGCTCCCACGGCTTCGTCAGGACCGGTCACCCCAAACTCAGGAAGGAGTATCTTTCGCGATTGCTCGGTTGGATGAATAAACACGTTCTAAGTACTGAGTAGCTTGCTACCATCAGCGTCACGACTTCAACTCAACCGATGCGATATCGACGTTTTCTTTTGCGGTGGAGCAAGAGTGTAGTCGCGCGTTGAACAGCGTGGACACCTTGTATGTTGTGTTTGCCTTGCAAACGTGTCAGTTTGTCAGGTGGGTGAGAGGGGCGAGGTGTCCGGCTTGACGAGAAGCAGGTGCCCGTCACCGTATGCGGGTACGAGGAGCTCGAGCGGTGGTACCGCAGCTTGGGACAGATTCAGGCGTTCGGCATAGAAGGCACCGGTTCCTACGGTGCAGGACCCACGCGCTTCCTGACCGACAGTAACTATACGGTCGTCGAGGTCAACAGGCAGGACCGTTCTGTCCGCTATCGCAAGGGGAAGAGTGCCCCCACTGATGCCGAGATGGCAGCGCGCTCAGTGCTTGCCGGTGTCGCCGACGCGACTCCCAAGTCTGGCGAGGGCGAAGTCGAGATGATCCGTATGCTCGAGAGCGCCAAGAACTCAGCTGTAGTGGCCCGTACCCAGGCCGTCAACCAGATGAAAGTACTCGTTGTCACAGTTCCTGCTGGGCTTCGGGAGAGGCTTGATGGTCTGGGCACCAGCGCTCTTGTCAAGCGATGCGGAAGCTTCCGCCCCGGTCATCTGGACACTCCAACCGCAGCCGCCAAGTACACGCTGCGTTCGCCTGCTTGTCGCTACCGACAACTCAACAAGGAGATCCAGGACCTAAATGTGAGCAGAGATCGTCTTGGCGGGTGATCGTCGGAAGTTATTCCTATGAAATTCATGATGCTGAGGGAAGAGAAGTGCTGTTGTACCATTGGCATCCCCGCGGCAACAGCCCTGTCGTAATTTTTGGGAATTATACGGCAAAGTAACCATGCGCCGTCCCTCACCTACAATTATACCTCCACGCCTTAACCAGAAGTAATGTTAGATGTTGTGGAAATTGAAAAAGCGTTAGTAAAGGAAAAGGCGTATTCTTCCAGATAGTGAAAGAAGTCAAAAGACAGACTGGAGGAACACGCCTTGCGAGAAGTATATCAGAATGAGGACGAT